>CALRZA010000008.1:0-15756 GCA_943372535.1 Auritidibacter sp. Marseille-P8566 | reverse complement strand
CGGCGCTGGCGCAGCTGCAGCAGAGCCTCTTCGAGCAGCATCGCGGCCTCGTCTTCGGAGCGACGCTCCTTCACGTAGGCGAGGTGCGTCTTGTAGGGCTCGAGCTTGGCGACCGAGGGCGGGTTGTCCTTGTCGCGGCCGGCGGGCAGTCCCGTCGAGGGCGAGTCGATGATGTCCGGGATCTCGTCGTCGGGCAGGTTGGCCGCGAAGTTGCGCACGGTCTCGTTGCCGAGCTCATCCCAGTAGGAGATCGCGATCCGGTCCGCGTGGTATCCGCGATCCTGCTCGCCCATCGGTCCTGCGCCGACGCGGGAACCGCGGATCGCGCTGCCTCCTGATGCCATGATGCCCCTTGTTGAAGTGCGGATGCCCCAGCGCGGTCACGCGATGGAGCGGTGGATGCGGCGCGTCAGGCGCCGTTGTACTTCGTGATCAGGCCGAGGATCACGATGCAGGTGATCCACACCACGCCAAGGATGACGGTGATGCGGTTCAGGTTGCGCTCGGCGACGCCGGAGGCTCCAAGGTTGGAGGTGACGCCGCCACCGAACATGTCGGACAGCCCTCCACCACGACCGCGGTGCAACAGGATGAGCAGGGTCAGCAGAAGGCTGGTGATGCCGAGCAGCACCTGCAGCACGACCTGGAGAATTTCCACGGGGTGAGACCTTTCGAAACGGCCGGAGGCCTGAAGAGAAGTATAACGGCGTGTCGGATCAGGTGCCGACGTGCTTCTGGAACCGCGCGATGCTCGCGAACTCGGCGACATCGAGGCTCGCACCGCCCACCAGCGCGCCGTCGATGTTCGGCTCGCGCATCAGCGATGCGATGTTGCCGGACTTCACGGATCCGCCGTAGAGGATGCGCGTCGCGTCGGCTGTCTCACTGCCGAACAGCTCGGCCAGGGTCTCGCGCAGACGCGCCGCCACCTGCTCGGCCTGCTCCGGCGTGGCCGCCTGCCCCGAGCCGATCGCCCAGACCGGCTCGTAGGCGATCACGATGTTGGGAGTGCCCGAGAGCCCCTCGAGCGCCGCTCGCAGCTGGGCCACGGGCACCGCGCTCGGGCCGTGCTTCTCGAGGTCCTCCGCCGTCTCACCGACGCAGAGCACCGGCACGAGACCGTGGCGGATGGCCGCCGCGACCTTGCGCGCGAGGATCTCGTCGGTCTCGCCGTGCATCGTGCGACGCTCCGAGTGCCCGACGAGCACGTAGGCGCACTCGAGCGCCTTCAGGAACGCCCCCGAGATCTCGCCCGTGTACGCCCCGGAGTCGTGCTCCGAGAGGTCCTGGCCGCCGTAGACGACCTCGAGCTTGTCGGCTGAGACGAGGTTCTGCACCGACCGCAGATCGGTGAATGGTGGGAAGACCGCCACCTCGGAGCCTGCGACGCCGAAGTCGTGACCGGCATCCTTGAGGGTCCACGCGAGCTTCTGCACGATCGCGATCGCCTGCAGGTGGTCGTGGTTCATCTTCCAGTTGCCCGCGATGAGCGGGACACGCTTCACTGCCATCCGAGGACCTCCAGTCCCGGCAGTCGCTTGCCCTCGAGGAACTCGAGGCTCGCGCCGCCACCCGTCGAGATGTGACCGAACTGGTCATCCCGGAATCCCAATGCCCGAACGGCCGCGGCCGAGTCTCCCCCGCCGACGACACCGAAGCCGTCGATCTCGGTGAGCGCCTGAGCAACCGCCTTCGTGCCGGCCGCGAACGGCGCGAGCTCGAAGACACCCATCGGTCCGTTCCAGAAGACCGTGCGCGAGCTGCGGATCTGCGCCGCGAAGGCGGCGGCCGACTCGGGGCCGATGTCGAGTCCGAGTCCGGCGGCACCGAACGCGGTGTCCTCGATAGCGTCGGCCGGCGCGACGACGTGGTCGGCATCCGCCCCGAAGGCGGAGGCCACGACGATGTCGGTGGGCAGCACGATCTCGACGCCCAGCTCGCGAGCCTTCGCGAGGTAGCCCGCGACGGTGTCGACCTGGTCCTGTTCGAGCAGGCTCGCCCCGACCCGGTGGCCCTGGGCCACGAGGAACGTGAAGAGCATGCCGCCGCCGATCAGCAGGCGGTCGACCTTGGGCAGCAGCGCATCGATCACCGCGAGCTTGTCGGAGACCTTCGATCCGCCGAGCACGACGGTGTAGGGCTTCTCCGGGGTCACTGTCAGGCGCTCGAGCACGCCGAGCTCGCGCTCGACGAGCAGGCCGGCCGCGCTGGGCAGCTGCTCCGCGAGCTCGTAGACACTCGCCTGCTTGCGGTGCACCACTCCGAAACCGTCTGAGACGAAGGCGTCGCCGAAGGCCGCGAGCTTGGCCGCGAACGCGGACCGCTCGGCGGCATCCTTCGAGGTCTCCGGCGCGTTGAAGCGCAGGTTCTCGAGCAGGGCGACGTCGCCGTCCTGCAGACCCTCGACCGCCTCCGCGGCCGCCGAGCCCACGGTGTCGTGAGCGAAGACGACCGGCTTGCCGAGCAGCTCCGAGAGACGCTGGGCGACGGGCTCGAGGCTGTACTTGGCGTCGGGCTCACCGTCGGGTCGACCGAGGTGCGACACGATGATGACGCGGGCTCCCGCGTGGATCAGGGCGTTGAGCGTGGGCACGGAGGCGCGCACGCGACCGTCGTCGGTGATCTCGCCGTTCTTGAGGGGAACGTTGAGGTCACAGCGCACGACGACGCGCTTGCCTCGCAGATCGCCGAGCGATCCGAGGGTTCGCAGCGACATGACGCGGGCTAGAGTCGCGCGCCGACGTACTCGGCGAGGTCGACGAGGCGGTTGGAGTAGCCCCACTCGTTGTCGTACCACGACGCGACCTTGACCTGGTCGCCGATCACCTTGGTGAGGCCGGCGTCGAAGATCGACGAGTGCGGGTCGCCGACGATGTCGCTCGACACGATCTCGTCTTCGGTGTACTTGAGGATGCCCTTGAGCGGTCCCTCAGCGGCGGCCTTGTAGGCGGCGTTGATCTCGTCGACCGTGAGGGTCTTCGAGGTCGTGAGGGTGAGGTCGGTGATCGAGCCGGTGATCACGGGCACGCGCAGTGCGTAGCCGTCGAGCTTGCCGACGAGCTCCGGGATGACGAGGCCGAGCGCCTTGGCGGCACCGGTCGAGGTCGGGATGATGCTGGCCGCAGCGGCACGCGAGCGACGCAGGTCGCTGTGCGGGCCGTCCTGGAGGTTCTGGTCGGCGGTGTAGGCGTGCACCGTGGTCATGAGACCGCGCTCGATGCCGAAGTTCTCCATGAAGACCTTGGCGAGCGGGGCGAGGCAGTTCGTGGTGCACGAGGCGTTCGAGATGATCGTGTGCACGGCCGGGTCGTAGATGCCCTCGTTGACACCGAGCACGATCGTCGCGACGTCGTCGCCGGTCGCGGGGGCCGAGACGATGACCTTCTTGGCGCCGCCGGCGAGGTGCTTGGCGGCATCCACCGACTTGGTGAAGCGGCCGGTCGACTCGATGACGATGTCGACGCCCAGGTCGCCCCACGGGAGGTTCGCGGGGTCGCGCTCCTCGAAGACGCGGATGGCCTTGCCGTTGACGACGATCTGCTCGCCGTCGAACTCGACGGTGCCGTCGAGGCGTCCGGCGATCGTGTCGTACTTGAGCAGGTGAGCGAGGGTCTTGTTGTCGGTGAGGTCGTTGACCGCGACGATCTCGATGTCACTCCCCTTGGCCATGGCGGCCCGGAAGAAGTTGCGGCCGATGCGGCCGAATCCGTTGATCCCGATCTTGACGCTCACTGTTGCTCCTGTTGCTCTGGCGTCATGGACGCGCGTGGCTTGTTGTGGTGGTGGATAGAAAGAGGGCCGGGGCCCCGGAAGACCCCGGCCACGATGCCGCTACGACAGTACCAGCAGCCCGGAGGTCTTTTCGCGTGCCGCCGCGAGGCGATCCTGCACGTTCTGCCAGTTGACGATGTTCCAGAACGCCTTGACGTAGTCCGCGCGCACGTTCTTGTAGTCGAGGTAGTAGGCGTGCTCCCAGACGTCGAGCAGCAGCAGCGGAACCGTGCCCGCGGCGAAGTTGGCCTGCTGGTCGAAGAACTGGTTGATCAGCAGGTTCTGGCCGATCGAATCCCAGGTGAGCGCCGCCCATCCCGAGCCCTGCACGCCCATCGCGGCCGCCGTGAAGTGAGCCGCGAACTTGTCGAACGAGCCGAACTGGTCGTCGAGGGCGCTCGCGAGCTCGCCGGTGGGCTTGTCGCCGCCGTCGGGCGACATGTTGGTCCAGAAGATCGAGTGGTTGACGTGGCCGCCGAGGTTGAACGCGAGGTCCTTCTCGAGCTTGTTCACGTTGGCGAAGTCACCGGACTCGCGCGCAGCGGCGAGGGCCGCGAGGGCGGCGTTCGCGCCGGTGACGTAGGCCTGGTGGTGCTTGCTGTGGTGAAGCTCCATGATGGCGCCGCTGATGCTCGGCTCGAGCGCGGAGTAGTCGTAGGCGAGTTCGGGGAGGGCGTAGTCGGCCATGCGGGGTATCTCCTAGGGATCCGGCCCCGCGGATGACCGGTCGACGTCGTGCGGGGCGTGTTTCCAGTCTACGACCGCGGTGGACGGCTCGCCCTGGGTCGAAGGACCCTCAGTCCTCGTCGAGGTCGGGCGGCAGGTTGGCGTCGGTGCCGGGGATCCCGAGGTCGGAGGCCTTCTTGTCGGCCATCGCGAGGAGGCGGCGGATGCGGCCGGCCACGGCATCCTTGGTCATCGGCGGGTCGGCGTGGTGGCCCAGCTCATCGAGGCTCGAGTCGCGGAACCGCAGGCGCAGGTCGCCGGCGTAGCGCAGGTGCTCGGGCACGTCGCCATCGAGGATCTCGAGGGCGCGCTCGACTCGCGCGCACGCCGCGACGGCCGCCTGGGCCGAGCGGCGCAGGTTGGCGTCGTCGAAGTTGACGAGCCGGTTGGCGGTCGCGCGCACCTCGCGGCGCTGGCGCAGCTCCGACCAGTTCGCGACGCTGCGGGTGCCGCCCATGAGCTCGAGCATCGCGCCGATCGCCTCGCCGTCGCGCACGACGACCCTGTGCACGCCGCGCACCTCGCGGGCCTTGGCGGCGATGCCGAGGCGCCCGGCGGCACCGACGAGCGCCATGGCCGCCTCGTTGCCGGGGCAGGTGACCTCGAGAGCCGCTGAGCGTCCGGGGTCGGTGAGGGTGCCCGCCGCGAGGAAGGCTCCGCGCCAGACGGCGGCGAGCTCCTCGCGATTGCCGGTGGTGAGCCGGTTGGGGAGCCCGCGGATGGGCCGGCGGCGGGCATCCAGCAGTCCGGTCTGTCGCGCCAGGGTCTCACCGCCGTCGAGCACGCGCACGAGGTACTGGCTGGTGCGACGCACGCCCGACGCGGGCACGACCGAGATCTCGGCGCGCACGCCGTAGAGCTCGGCGATGTCGCGGCGGATGCGCATCGCCAGCCGCTCGGACTCGACCTCCGACTCGACCGCGATGCGCCCGGAGATCACATGGAGGCCGCCCGAGAAGCGCAGGATCGTCGCGAGCTCGGCCGCTCGGATCGTGGTCTTGCCTGACACGATCGCGGCGAGTTCATCCTTGACGTCACCGGTCAGTGCCACGGGTACTCCTTCAGAAGATCAACGGGTCGGATGCCGGACGACGCTATTCGCGACCGAAGTCCCGGTGCTTGACACTCACGGCGACGCCGGCGTGTTGCCGCAGGAGCCCCGCCAGCTCCTCGGCGATTGCAACGGACCGGTGCTTTCCCCCGGTGCATCCAATGGCGATCGTAGCGTGTCGTTTGTTCTCGCGCTGATAGCCGGCGAAGACCGGCTCGAGCGAGTGGGAGTACGACCGGATGAACTCCTCGGCTCCGGGCTGGCCGAGCACGTAGTCGCGCACCGCCGGGTCCTTGCCGGTGAGCGCCTTGAGCTCCGGGATCCAGAACGGGTTGGGCAGGAATCGCGCGTCGGCGACGTGATCGACGTCCGTCGGCAGGCCGTACTTGAAGCCGAAGCTCATGACGGTGACCTTGAGGCCCGAGCTGTCCTCCTCGGCGAACCGCTCCGAGATCGCGGTCGCGAGCTGATGGATGTTGAGCTCGGAGGTGTCGATCACGAGGTCGCTGTGCTCGCGCAGCTCGGCCAGGCGGTCACGCTCGGCCGAGATGCCGTCGAGCAGGGTGCCGTCGCCCTGCAGCGGATGCGGGCGCCGCACCTGCTCGAAGCGTCGCACGAGGGCCGCGTCGGTGGCCTCGAGGAAGACGACCCGCACGGCGGTGTTGTCGCGCAGTGACTCGATCGCCGCCTGCACGTCGGAGAACAGCCGCCCGCCGCGCACGTCGACGACCGCGGCGATGCGCGGCAGCGAGTTGCCGGCGTGCTGAGCGAGCTCCACGAGCGGGCGCAGCATCTGGGGCGGCAGGTTGTCGACGACATACCAGCCGAGGTCTTCGAGGGCGTTGCCGACGGTCGAGCGACCCGCCCCGGACATCCCGGTGACGATCACCATCTCCTGTGTCGGGCGTTGATCGGCCATCGCCACCAGCCTACCCGCGCACGCGCTCGACGATGGTCGCCGCGAGGGCCGGTCCGATGCCCTTGACCTCGGCCACCGCCGCCTCGTCGGCCGCCTTGAGCCGGGAGACCGAGCCGAAGTGCTTGAGCAGCTCCTTGACCCGTGACGGCCCGAGCCCCGGGATCTCCCCGAGCACCGACTGGATGTCGTTGCGCCGTTTGGCCCGCTGGTAGCTGATCGCGAAGCGGTGGGCCTCGTCACGGATGCGCTGCACGAGGAAGAGCGCGTCGCTGTTGCGCGGCAGGATCACCGGGAAGTCGGAGTCGGGCAGCCAGATCTCCTCGAGCCGCTTCGCGATGCCGCACAGGCGGATGCCCGTGACCCCGGACTCGTCGAGCGCACGCTGGGCCGCCGCGACCTGCGGCTGGCCGCCGTCGACGATGAGCAGCTGGGGTGGGTACGAGAACTTGCGTCGGGCGCCGGTCTCCTCGTCGATCGGGGTCTCCGGGGCCTCTCGCAGATAGGCCAAGCGTCGCGTGAGCACCTGGTGCAGCGACTCGGTGTCGTCGGTCGACTCGGGGATGCTGAACCGCCGGTACTGGTCTTTGCGCGGCAGCCCGTCTTCGAACACGACCATCGAGGCGACGATGTTGGTGCCGGAGAGATGCGAGACGTCGTAGCACTCCATGCGCAGCGGCGCCTCGTCCATGCCGAGGGCCTCCTGCAGATCCGAGAGCGCCTGCGACCGCGCCACGAAGTCGGCGCTGCGGCGCGACTTGTAGAGGATGAGCGCGTTCATCGCGTTCGTGGCGACCGTCTGGAAGAGAGCGGCCTTCTCGCCCCGCTTCGGCACCGAGAGCGAGACGCGCTTGCCGGGGCCGCGCAGTTCGCCGAGGAACCGCTCGAGCTCGGGAGCATCGTCGGGCAGGGCCGGCACGAGGATGCGACGGGGCGGTTCGGCATCCTCGTAGGCGTTCTGCAGCACAGATTCGACGAGGTCGGGCAGTTCGACGTCGAGCTCCTTGTCGACGACCCAGCCGCGCACACCGCGGATGCGTCCCCCGCGCACGATGAACTGCTGCACCGCGGCGGCGAGCTCGTCGTGAGCGATGCCGAAGACGTCGGCGTCGACGTCTTCCTCCAGCACGACCGCGTTCTTGGCCAGCGCCGACTCCATGGCCCCGATCTGGTCGCGGTAGCGCGCTGCGGCCTCGTAGTCCATGGCCGCGGACGCCTCCTTCATGCGACGCGTGATCGTCGTGACGTAGCGCGAGTCGTTGCCGCTCATGAAGCTCGCGAAGTCGAGGGCGATCGACTTGTGCTCCTCGAGCGTGACGCGTCCGACGCACGGCGCGGCGCATTTGCCGATGTCGCCGAGCAGGCACGGCCGACCGGTCTGCTGGGCACGCTTGTACGTCGTCTCCGTGCACGAGCGCATCGGGAACGCCTTGAGCATGATGTCGACGGTCTCGCGGATCGCCCAGGCCCGCGAGTACGGCCCGAAGTACCGGGCGTTGGGGATGCCGCGCGTGCGGGTCACCATGACCCGGGGCACCGGATCACCGAGGGTGATCGCGAGGTAGGGGTAGCTCTTGTCGTCCTTGTACTGCACGTTGAACGGCGGATCGAACTCCTTGATCCACGTGTACTCCAGCTGCAGCGCCTCGAAGTCGCTGCCGACGACGGTCCACTCCACCGACGACGCCGTGAGAACCATGCGGCGGGTTCGATCGTGCAGGGTCGACAGCGGCGCGAAGTAGTTCGAGAGCCGGGCCCGCAGATTCTTGGCCTTGCCGACGTAGAGCACCCGTGAGGCGGCATCCCGGAACCGGTAGACGCCCGGCTGCTGCGGGATGTCGCCGGCCTTCGGGCGCCAGCTCAGCTGCTGGGCCACCGCACGCCCCGTCGTCGAGCCGGTCGATCCGACGCCACGGAGGTCACACCCGTTCGCCCGCGAGCACCTCGCGCAGGAACACGCCGGTGTGGCTGGCCTCGACCTCGGCGAGCTGCTCCGGCGTGCCGGTCGCGAGGATCTCGCCTCCCCCGGCGCCGCCCTCGGGTCCGAGGTCGATGAGCCAGTCGGCCGACTTGATCACATCGAGGTTGTGCTCGATGACGATGACGGTGTTGCCCTTCTCGACGAGACCGCCGAGAACCGCGAGCAGCTTGCGCACGTCTTCGAAGTGCAGCCCCGTCGTGGGCTCGTCGAGAACGTAGATCGACCGCCCCATGGAGCGCCGCTGCAGCTCGGTCGCGAGCTTGACGCGCTGCGCCTCGCCGCCCGACAGCGTCGTCGCCGACTGGCCGAGGCGCACGTAGCCCAGGCCGACCTCCTCGAGCGTCTTGAGGTAGCGGTGGATCGCCGAGATCGCCTCGAAGAAGTCGGCCGCCTCGCTGATCGGCATGTCGAGAACCTCGCTGATCGACTTGCCCTTGTACTTCACGGCGAGCGTGTCGCGGTTGTAGCGGGCTCCCCCGCAGACCTCGCACGCCACGTACACGTCGGGCAGGAAGTTCATCTCGATCTTGATCGTGCCGTCACCGGCGCAGTTCTCGCAGCGGCCGCCCTTGACGTTGAAGGAGAACCGGCCGGGCAGATAGCCGCGGGCCTTGGCATCCGCGGTCTCGGAGAACAGCGTGCGGATCTTGTCGAAGACGCCCGTGTAGGTCGCCGGGTTCGAGCGCGGAGTGCGACCGATCGGCGCCTGATCGACGTGCACGACCTTGTCGAGGTTCTCGAGGCCCGTGACCCGGGTGTGCTTGCCCGGGATCTGGCGCGCTCCGTTGAGCTCGTTGGCGAGCACCTTGTAGAGGATGTCGTTGACGAGGCTCGACTTGCCCGAACCGCTCACGCCGGTGACGGCCGTGAAGACCCCCAGCGGGAAGTCGACGGTGACGGACTTGAGGTTGTTCGCTCGCGCGCCCTCGACAGTGATGATGCGCTTCGGATCGATCGGCCGACGACTGCCCGGAGTCTCGATCGCCTTGCGGCCCGAGAGGTAGTCGCCGGTGATCGAGTCGCGGTTGGCGAGCAGGTCGGCGTACGAGCCCGAGTGCACGACCTCGCCGCCGTGCTCGCCCGCACCGGGCCCGATGTCGACGATCCAGTCGGCGGTGCGGATGGTGTCTTCATCGTGCTCGACGACGATGAGCGTGTTGCCGAGGTTCTTGAGCTTCACGAGAGTCTCGATCAGACGCCGGTTGTCGCGCTGGTGGAGGCCGATGCTGGGCTCGTCGAGCACGTAGAGCACGCCGGTGAGGCCCGACCCGATCTGGGTCGCCAAGCGGATGCGCTGCGCCTCTCCACCGCTGAGAGTCGCCGCCGCACGCATGAGGTTGAGATAGCTCAGGCCGACCTCGATGAGGAACTCCAGCCGAAGCCGGATCTCGCGCAGCACCTGCGCGGCGATCTTGGCGTCACGCTGCGAGAGTTCGAGCTTGGCCATGAACGAGTGGGCGTCGGCGAGGCTCAGGGCGCAGATCTCGGCGATGCTCGCCCCGCTCACCGTGACGGCGAGCACCTCGGGCTTGAGGCGCGTGCCGTCGCAGACCGGGCACGGGATCTCGCGCAGGTAGGCCGCGAACCGCTGGCGCTGCACGTCGGTCTCCGCCTCGAGGAACTTGCGCTCGATGTACGGGATGACGCCCTCGAAGCCCGTCGAGTACTTCATCTCACGGCCGTAGCGGTTCTTCCACTTGACCGTGACCTCGAAGTTGTTGCCCTGCAGGATCGCCTCCTGCACGTCGTCGCTCAACTCACCCCACGGAGTGTCGAGCGAGAAGTCCAGGTCGCGCGCGAGGCCGGCGAGCAGCTTCTCGAAGTAGTTGAACAGTCCCTTGCCCGAGTTGGTCCACGGCAGGATCGCGCCGTCGGCGAGGCTGACCGAGGAGTCGGCGATGAGGAGGTCGGCATCCACCGACATGCGGGTGCCGAGACCGGAGCACTCGGGGCAGGCGCCGAACGGCGCGTTGAACGAGAAGGTGCGCGGCTCGATCTCGGTGAGCTGAACGGGGTGACTGTTGGGGCACGAGAGCTTCTCGCTGAAGGTGCGCCACGCCTCGTCGCCGGTCAGGTCGACGAAGTTGATCGCGACGAGTCCGTCGGTGAGGCGCAGGGCCGTCTCGAGCGAGTCGGTGAGGCGCGTCAGGATGTCGTCGCCGGCGACCAAGCGGTCGACGACCACCGAGATGTCGTGCTTGTACTGCTTTTTGAGCACGGGAGGGTCGCTGAGCTGGATCTGCTCGCCGTCGACGATCGCGCGGGAGTACCCGCTCGCCGCCAGCTCCTTGAACAGGTCGACGAACTCGCCCTTCTTCTGCGAGATGACCGGGCTGACGACCTGGTAGCGGGTGCCGGTCTCGAGCTCCATGAGCTGGTCGGCGATCTGCTGCACCGTCTGACGTTCGATGCGCTCCCCGCAGACCGCGCAGTGCGGCACCCCGATGCGCGCCCAGAGCAGACGCATGTAGTCGTAGATCTCGGTGATGGTGCCGACCGTCGAGCGCGGGTTGCGGTTGGTCGACTTCTGGTCGATCGAGACCGCGGGGCTGAGCCCCTCGATGAAGTCGACGTCGGGGCGATCGACCTGGCCGAGGAACTGGCGCGCGTACGCCGAGAGCGACTCCACATACCGTCGCTGCCCCTCGGCGAAGATCGTGTCGAAGGCGAGCGACGACTTGCCGGAGCCCGAGAGCCCGGTGAAGACCACGAGCGAGTCGCGCGGGATCTCGAGGTCGACGTTCTTGAGGTTGTGCACCCGCGCCCCGCGCACGCTGAGGTGATCGTTGCGCGCCGGTCGGCCCGCGATCACCGCGAGCATCCGGCTCTCGTCAAGCTCCACGGGGGGATTCACCTCTGCGATCGACACTCTCTACATTCTACGGACGCCACCGACACTGGCTCCCGCCGCAGGCCCGTCAGCGCAGGTGACCGGCCTGCTCCATCTGCCGCAGCTCCTTCTTGAGCTCCTGCACTTCGTCACGCAACCGCGCGGCGAGCTCGAACTTGAGCTCTCCGGCCGCCTGGAGCATCTGCGCGTTGAGGTCGGCGATGATCGTCTCGAGGTCGTTGCCGCCCGCGGCCGCGAGCCCCTCGCGCCGCAGGTTCGGCACGGGAGCGCGCTTGCGACCGTCCTTGCCCGAGAGCAGTTCGGCCGTGTCGGCGCCCTCGCGCATGAGGGCGTCGGTGATGTCGGCGATCTTCTTGCGCAGGGGCTGGGGATCGATGCCCCGCTCGACGTTGTAGGCGATCTGCTTCTCGCGGCGCCGCGTCGTCTCGTCGATCGCCTTGGCCATCGAATCCGTCATGACGTCGGCGTACATGTGCACCTCGCCCGAGACGTTGCGGGCGGCACGACCGATCGTCTGGATGAGCGACGTGCCCGACCGCAGGAACCCCTCCTTGTCTGCGTCGAGGATGGCGACGAGCGATACCTCGGGGAGGTCGAGTCCTTCCCGCAGCAGGTTGATGCCCACGAGCACGTCGTACACACCCTGACGCAGCTCGGTGAGCAGCTCGACTCGACGCAGGGTGTCGACATCCGAGTGCAGGTAGCGCACCCGCACCCCGTGCTCGCCGAGGAACTCCGTGAGCTCCTCCGCCATCTTCTTGGTCAGCGTCGTGACGAGCACCCGCTCGTCTTTCTCGACGCGCAGGCGGATCTCCTCGAGCAGGTCGTCGATCTGCCCCTTCGACGGCTTGACGATGATCTGCGGGTCGACGAGGCCGGTCGGGCGGATGACCTGCTCCACGATCGAGTCGGTGATGCCGAGCTCGTACTTGCCGGGGGTCGCCGAGAGGTACACCTTCTGGCCTGTGCGCTCGAGGAACTCCTCCCAGCGCAGGGGACGGTTGTCCATCGCGCTCGGCAGGCGGAACCCGTGCTCGACGAGCGTGCGCTTGCGCGACGCATCGCCCTCGTACATCGCTCCGATCTGCGGCACCGTGACGTGCGACTCGTCGATGACCACGAGGTAGTCCTCGGGGAAGAAGTCGAGAAGGCAGTGCGGGGCCTCCCCCGGCTCGCGGCCGTCCATGTGCCGCGAGTAGTTCTCGATGCCGTTGCAGAAGCCGATCTGCTCCATCATCTCGATGTCGAAGGTCGTGCGCATGCGCAGGCGCTGGGCCTCGAGCAGCTTGCCCTGACGCTCGAGCTCCTGCAGGCGCTCGGCGAGCTCCTCCTGGATCGACGTGATCGCGCGCTGGATGGTCTGGGGGCTGGCGGCGTAATGGGTGCCCGGGAAGACCGAGACGGCATCCATCGTCTGCACGACCTCGCCCGTGAGCGGATGCAGGGCGTAGATGGCTTCGATCTCGTCACCGAACATCTCGATGCGGATCGCCAGCTCTTCGTAGACCGGGATGATCTCGATCGTGTCGCCGCGCACGCGGAAGGTGCCCCGGGAGAAGTCGTAGTCGTTGCGCTGGTACTGCATCGAGACGAACTTGCGGATGAGCGCCTCGCGATCGATGCGCATGCCGACGTTGAGGGCGATCATCGCATCCAGGTAGGAACGCGGATCACCGAGGCCGTAGATGCACGAGACCGTCGACACCACGACCACGTCGCGCCGGCTCAGCAGCGAGTTCGTCGTCGAGTGGCGCAGTCGCTCCACCTCCGCGTTGACCGAGGAGTCCTTCTCGATGAAGGTATCGGTCTGCGGGATGTAGGCCTCGGGCTGGTAGTAGTCGTAGTACGACACGAAGTACTCGACCGCGTTGTTGGGCATGAGCTCGCGGAACTCGTTGGCGAGCTGGGCGGCGAGGGTCTTGTTGTGCGAGAGCACGAGGGTCGGGCGCTGCACCTGTTCGATGAGCCACGCGGTGGTCGCGGACTTGCCCGTGCCGGTCGCGCCGAGCAGCACGACGTCGGTCTCCCCCGCGTTGATGCGCTGCGCGAGCTCACGAATCGCCTGCGGCTGATCGCCGGAGGGCACGTACTCGCTGACGACCTCGAAACGGCGCATCGAGCGGGTGGATTCCATGCCTCCAGCTTAGGCACGCCCACTGACAGCGAGCCCGGCGAGCTGCGCCCGGGCGTCAGCCCTCGGCGAGAGCGGCCGCGTGCGCCATCGCCCAGAGCTCGTCGGCCTGCGCGAGGGTCTGCTCGAGCGTGCCGTTGCTGTCGATGACGACATCGGCGATCGCGAGCCGCTCGGTGTCGCTCGCCTGTGAGTTCATGCGATGGGTCGCCTCTTCGCGACTCATCCCGCGCAGCTCGACCATGCGGGTCACCCGCGTCTCGTGATCGGCGTGCACGACGACGACGAGGTCGAAGTGGATCGGGCGATCTCCCGCGGCCTCGACGAGCAACGGCACGTCGTAGACGACGACGCAGCGCGGATCGGCCGCCTGGGCCGCGTCGAACCGCTCCTTCGCGAGGGCCCACACGGCCGGGTGCGTGATGGCATTGAGCGCGAGCCGCTTCGCGGGGTCGCGGAACACGATGGCGCCCAGAGCCGCGCGGTCGAGGCTGCCGTCGGCCGCGATGACGTCGGCGCCGAACTCCCGCGCGATGGCGGCGAGACCCGGCGTGCCGGGGGCGACGACCTCACGAGCGAGGGCGTCGGCATCCACATGCACTGCGCCATGCTCGGCGAGCCGACTCGCGACCACCGACTTGCCCGACGCGATGCCGCCGGTGAGTCCGATCAGATACATGGCCATAATGCTAGCCTCGGCGATGAACCTGCCCCGGGTCGCACGAGAGGATGCCCGATGCTCGAAGTTCTCACCGGAACCGGCCTCGCCGTTGCGGCGGGCCTGAACGCCTACATCCCGCTGCTCATCCTCGGTCTCGCGGGCAGATTCATCGACTTCATCGAGCTGCCCGAGGCGTGGCGCTGGCTCGAGAACGAGTGGGTTCTCGGCATCCTCGGCGTGCTCCTCGTGATCGAGATCGTCGCTGACAAGATCCCCGTCGTCGACTCGATCAACGACTGGCTGCAGACCATCGTGCGGCCGGCCGCGGGCGGCATCGCGTTCGGCACCGGCGCGGGCTCAGCAACCGCGATCGTCGAGGACCCGGCGTCGTTCTTCACGAGCAACGCCTGGGTGCCGGTGGCCGTCGGTGTCGTGCTCGCGCTCGGCACGCATGTCACCAAGATGGCCGCGCGTCCCGCCCTCAACGCGGTCACGGCCGGGGCGGCTGCTCCGATCGTGAGCACCGCTGAGGATGTCGGTAGCGTCATCCTGAGCTTCCTGGCCCTGCTGCTGCCGATCCTCGTTCTCGTGGCCCTCGGTGGACTCGTCGTGGCGGTCGTCTCGCTGTTCCGGCGAGCGGGCCGCAAGAAGCGTGCCGCGAACACCGCCGCCGCAGAGAACGCGCCCTAGCCCGTCGCCCCTCCATCGCCGAACGGCCAGTCCTCCTGGGGACCGGCCCTCAACGCCGAACGGCCGGCCCCCGCGGGGACCGGCCGTTCGTGTCGATGAACTCTAGGAGTTGTTCGAGAGCTTCTCGCGCAGCGCGGCGAGCGACTCGTCGTCGGCGAGCGTGCCGCCACCGGTCGAGGTCTCGTCGCTGGAGAAGGTGGAGGCCCCGGCCGGCGCCGCCGACACGTGGTCCTCTTCGAGAGCCGAGGCAGCAACCTGCTTCTTGTGCTGCTCCCAACGCGCCTGAGCGGCCGCGTAGTCGGCCTCCCACTTGGAACGCTGCTCCTCGAAGCCGTCCTTCCACTCGTTGGTCTCCGGGTCGAAGCCCTCCGGGGACTTGTAGTTGCCCGCGTCGTCGTACTCGGTGAGCATGCCGTAGAGCGCCGGGTCGAACTCGGTGCCCTCGGGGTCGACACCCTCGTTGGCCTGCTTGAGGCTCAGCGAGATGCGGCGACGCTCGAGGTCGATGTCGATGACCTTGACGAAGACCTCGTCGCCGACCGACACGACCTGCTCGGCGAGCTCGACGTGCTTGCCCGACAGCTCGGAGATGTGCACGAGACCCTCGATGCCCTCGGCGACGCGAACGAACGCACCGAACGGAACGAGCTTCGTGACCTTACCGGGAGCAACCTGGCCGATCGCGTGAGTGCGAGCGAACACCTGCCACGGGTCCTCCTGGGTGGCCTTGAGCGACAGCGACACGCGCTCGCGCTCGAGGTCGACCTCGAGGATCTCGACGGTGACCTCCTGGCCCACCTCGACGACCTCGGACGCGTGCTCGATGTGCTTCCACGACAGCTCGGAGACGTGAACGAGACCGTCCACTCCACCGAGGTCGACGAACGCACCGAAGTTGACGATCGACGAGACGACACCCTTGCGAACCTGGCCCTTGGCGAGGTTGTTGAGGAACGTGGTGCGGCTCTCGCTCTGCGT
>CALRZA010000007.1:0-16340 GCA_943372535.1 Auritidibacter sp. Marseille-P8566 | reverse complement strand
CGACCAGCTCACGTACGCGATGGGAGGCCGGGTCGCCGAGGAGATCGTGTTCCACGACCCCACGACCGGGGCATCCAACGACATCGAGAAGGCCACGGCGATCGCTCGCCGCATGGTCACCGAGTACGGCATGAGCGCCAAGGTGGGCTCGGTCAAGCTCGGCCAGGCTCAGGGTGAGCCGTTCCTCGGCCGCGACATGGGTCACACTCGCGACTACTCCGACACGATCGCCGAGACGATCGACGAAGAGGTGCGCGCGCTCATCGATCAGGCACACGATGAGGCGTGGCAGGTGCTCAACACCAACCGCGACATCCTCGACGCCCTCGCGACCGAGCTCCTCGAGAAGGAGACCCTCGATCACGTGCAGCTCGCGACGATCTTCGAGCCGGTGCAGAAGCTGCCCGAGCGCCCCCAGTGGCTCTCGAGCGACACCCGCCCGCTGTCGGATCGCCCGCCCGTCGCGGTGCCGTCGAAGGCGCCGATCGACGCGGGTCTCTCGGAGGGCGGCATCGAGTCGGCACCGAAGGTGCGCACTCCGCGACCGCGCAAGACTCCCGGCATCGCCACGGCCTGAGGCCGGCATGGCGATCGATCCGGCACGTATCGAGGCCGCGGTGGGTGAACTGCTCGCCGCGATCGGTGAAGACCCCTCGCGTGCCGGACTGATCGGAACGCCCGCGCGCGTCGCGGAGGCGTACGCGGAGTTCTTCGCGGGCGTCGGCGAAGATCCGCTCGCGCCGCTCGCGGATGCGGCGGAGTTCGCCGCCGGTGACGAGGCACTCGGTGAGCTCGTCGTGCTGCGGGATGTCGCCTTCCGCTCGATGTGCGAACACCACCTGCTGCCCTTCCTCGGCACAGCGCACCTCGCCTATGCGCCCGGTGCCCGCATCGTCGGCCTCGGTCGGCTGCCGCGGGTCGTCGAGATCCTCGCGGCCCGACCCCAGCTGCAGGAGCGCCTGACCGAGCAGATCGCGGATGCCCTCGACGCCGGCCTCGCGCCCGAGGGCGTGCTCGTGGTGCTCGATGCCGTGCACGGGTGCGTCACCGCCCGAGGACCGCGCCAGACCTCCACCTCCACGATCACGGTCGCGTCTCGTGGCACCCTCAGCGACCCGGTGCGGCGCACCGAGGTGATGGCTTTGATCGGGTCGGGAGCGCCGGCATGACCGCGATCCTCGCGATCCTCAACGTGACCCCCGATTCGTTCAGCGACGGCGGTCGGCTGCACAGCGTCAGCGACGCCGTCGACCGGGGAGTGGAGCTCTTCGAGCAGGGAGCCGACATCGTCGACGTCGGAGGCGAATCGACCCGGCCCGGCGCCACGCGGGTGCCCGTGGACGAGGAGCAGGCGCGCGTCATCCCGGTCGTCAGGGAGCTCGTCGCGGCGGGTGTGCCGGTGAGCGTCGACACGATGAACGCGTCGACCGCGCTGTTGGCCGCCGAGGCCGGGGCGCGCATCATCAACGACGTCTCGGGCGGCACCGCCGACCCCGGCATGTACCGGGTGATCGCCGAGACGGGCGTGATCTACATCGTCATGCACTCGCGCGGCGAAGCGGGTCGGGCGACCGACTACACCGACGTCGTCGCGGAGGTGCGCCACGATCTCAAGGCCCGCATGGCCGAGCTCATCGTGTCGGGGGTCGATCCCGGCCGCGTCGTGCTCGATCCGGGCATCGGCTTCGCCAAGAACCCGGAACACAACTGGGCGCTGCTCGGCCACCTCGACGAGCTCGCCACGCTCGGGCATCCGATCCTCGTCGGCGCCTCGCGCAAGAGATTCCTCAGCCCGTGGGGCGAGCAGCCGGCCGAGCGCGATGCTCCCACGGCGATCGTCACCGCCCTCGCCGCGCGCGCGGGCGTCTGGGGCGTGCGCGTGCACGACGTGCCCTCCACCCGCATCGCCCTCGGCGTCGCCGAGGCCTGGACCACCGGAGCCACCACATGAACCCCCTCGACGAGATCACCCTCACCGGCCTGCGCGCGAACGCCCACCACGGTGTGCTCGAGGCCGAGCGCCGCACGGGGCAGGTCTTCCTCATCGACGCGACCGTCTATCTCGAGCTGGCTCCCGCGGCGGCGACCGACGACCTCGACCAGACGATCCACTACGGCGAGCTGGCCGAGCAGATCGTCACGGCCGTCGAGCGCGACCCGGTCGACCTCATCGAGACGGTCGCCGAGCGCGTCGCCGAGGTCGTGCTCGCGCACCGTCGGGCGCAGCTCGTCAAGGTGACCGTGCACAAGCCGAGCGCGCCCATCCCGGTGCCGTTCGACGACGTCTCGGTTACGATCACACGCGGCCGCCCCGCCAGTGCGCAGCCCGCGGGATTCGGACTCCCGTGATCCGTCAGCAGCGCCTGCGGGTCGAGCATCCGGCGGTGCTCTCGCTCGGCAGCAACCTGGGCGATCGCGAGGCGACGATCCGGCGCGCGGTCCACGACATCGCGACGCTGCCCGATGTCGTGGTTGTCGCGACCTCGGGACTCGTCGAGACCCCGGCGCTCAAACCCCACGGTGTCGACGTGGATGCCCCCGCCTACCTCAACGCGGCCGTCGCGGTGCGCACCGCGCTCGAGCCCGAGGCCCTGCTGGCCGCGCTCAACGGCATCGAGCGAGACCACGGGCGCGTGCGGGACGTGCGCTGGGGCGACCGCACCCTCGACATCGACATCGTGGCGATGGGCGCGCTGCGGGTGAGCTCCGCGACCCTGACGGTGCCGCATCCGCGGGCCGGCGATCGCGCCTTCGTGCTTGCGCCCTGGCTCGAGATCGAGCCGGATGCGGTGCTGCCCGGCCTCGGACGCGTCGACGCGCTGCTCGCCGCCGCGATCGCTGAGGCGGGCGGAGCGCCCGTGCCGTACGCCGCGGAGGCCCTCTCATGACCCGCACGAGTCCCGGTCACCTCGTGCTGCTCGCCGTGCTGGGCGGGGCGGCGATGTGGTTCATCGAGGTCGCGCTCGCGGCATCCGGCAACGCCATCGTCGTGCCGCCGGTCACCCTCGCGATCGCGCTCACGCTCATCGGGGTCATCATCGTCGTCATGGCGCTGCCGGTGCGTCGCGTCTCGCGCGGGGTGCCCGACGCTCGCATCGATCCGTTCTACGCGACCCGCGTCGTGATGCTCGCCAAGGCCTCGAGCCTCGGCGGCGCTTTGCTCACCGGTGCCGGCCTCGCAGTCGCGGCGTACCTCCTCACCCGCTCGGTGCTGCCCGGCGTAGGCTCGGTCGTGCTCGCCTTCGCCTCGGCGGCGGGGGCCGCGATCCTGCTCGTGGCCGGGCTCGTCGCCGAGCACATGTGCACGATCCCTCCGGACGACGACCGTCGCTCCGACTCCCGCACCGATCCTCGAGGAGTGGCGTGACCACCCGCATCGAACTGCCCGACACCGAATGGCGTCGCGTCTCATCGAAGTACATCGTCGTCGATCTGGTCGGCACCCTCATCGGCGCCGTCATCACCGTGGGGGTGACCTCGGTGCCCGCGATCATCTTCGGCAACCCGTTGTTCTGGACCCTGCCGGCGGCGATCGGCACGATCTTCCTGCTCGTGCTCGCGTTCACCCCGCGGCGGGTGCGGGCGATCGGCTACCAGCTACGCGCCGATGACCTGCTGTTCCGCCGGGGCATCCTCTTCCAGCGGTTCGTGTCGGTGCCCTACGGGCGCATGCAGCTCGTCGACATCAACCGCGGGCCGGTGGCGCGCGCCGTCGGCCTCTCCGAGCTCAAGTTCGTCACCGCGGCGGCGGCGACCGGCGTCGTGATCCCCGGCCTGCCCGAGGCGGACGCCGAGGAGCTGCGCGACAGCCTCGTCGCCCTCGCCGAGAGCCGCCGGGCGGGGCTGTGACCGACACCCCCGTCAGCGAGCCGCCGAGCGAGCCGGGCGGCGCCGACCGGGCGAGCACCGAGCAGGCTGCGCCCCCTGTCGGCCGTCTCGCGGATGGCGAGTGGCACCGCCTGCACCCCATGACCCCGCTGCTGCGGGGCGGGTTCGCCTTCGTCGCGATCATCGGCATCATCATCGTGAACCTGCGCGACTTCGCGATCGAGCTCTTCGTCAACGGCGGCGGCCTCGACGGCCGTGATCCCGTGACGTGGATCATCGAGCACGAGTTCGCGGGCATCCTGCTCCTGGCGATCTTCGGCGGGCTGCTGCTGTTCATCGCGGGGTTTGCGGTGTCGTGGCGCATGCACACGTTCCGCATCACCGACGAGCTCGTCGAGGTGCGCAGCGGCATCCTCTTCCGCACCAATCGGCGCGGGCGGCTCGACCGCATCCAGGGCATCAACATCACGCGACCGTTCCTCGCCCGCCTCGTCGGTGCAGCGAAGCTCGAGGTCAACGTCGCCGGTCAGGATGCCAACGTGCAGCTGGCCTACCTCGGGTCGGCGGCCGCGGATGCCCTGCGCCGCGACATCCTGCTGCTCGCCTCCGGCACCCGTGCCGAGGCCGCGCAAGACGCGACCTCGGGCGAGAGCGGTGGGCTCATCGAGCGCCGCGTCAGCGAACTGCTCGCCCCGGAGCTCGACCCGAACGCCGCCCCACCGGAGTCGGTCGTGCGCATGCACCCCGGCCGCCTGATCGGGTCGATCCTGCTCAACGAGTTCACGATCATCGTGCTGCTGGTGCTCATCGGCATGATCGTCGCCGTCTCGGTCACGGGCGAGATCTTCTGGATCTTCGGGTTCATCCCGGGCCTGATCGGTCTCGGTGGCTTCTACATCTCGCGCTTCACGCGCTCGCTGCGCTACTCGATCGCGGGCACTCCCGATGGCGTGCGGGTCGGGTTCGGCCTGCTCTCGACGAGCAACGAGACGCTGCCGCCGGGCCGCATCCACGCCGTCATGATCAGCCAGCCGCTGCTTTGGCGGCCGGCCGGCTGGTGGCAGATCACGATCAACCGGGCCTCGCAGTCGGCGACCTCGGGCGCGGCCGGCAATGCCAACACGACGATCCTGCCCGTCGGCACGATCGCCGACGTGCGCAAGGTGCTCGAGCTCGTACTGCCCGCAGAGGGGGAGCCCGACGCCCTCGATACGCTCGCACGCGGTCTCGTCTCGCGCGGCGACGACGAGTTCACGACGTCTCCTCGGCGGGCCGCGATCCTGCGTTGGTTCTCCTGGCGCCGCAACGGCTTCCTCGTCACAGCCCACTCGGTGGTGATCCGCACGGGGGCGATCTGGCGCGCCCTCACGATCGTGCCGCACGCCCGCATCCAGAGTCTCGTGCTCGCACAGGGGCCGCTCATGAGACGCGTCGGCGTCGCCGCCGTGGGGGTGCACACGGTCGCCGGACCGGTGTCTGCCCGCGTCGGCGCCATCGATCAGGATGCCGCGATCGGACTGTTCGAGTCGGTCGCGAGCGCCGCGGTGCTTTCCGCGGGGGCCGACACGAGCCACCAATGGCGTCGTGACGGCTAAAGCGGGGCGCCTCGGCGTCGGCATCATCGGGGCGGGTCGCGTGGGCCCGGTGCTCGGCGCCGCGCTCGCGGGTGCGGGGCACGCGATCGTGGGCGTCTCGGCGGTGTCGGAGGCGAACCGCGAGCGCGCCCGGGCGATGCTCGCCGACGTGCCGATCCTCGAGATCCCCGACCTCATCGAGAGATCGGAGCTCGTGATCCTCGCGATCCCGCAGGCCGAGCTCGAGTCGCTCGTCGCCGGTCTCGCCGCGACCGGTGCGTGGCAGCCCGGCCAGCTCGTGCTGCACACCGCCCCGGGCTTCGGCACCGACGTGCTGCGCCCGGCGATGGCGGCGGGGGCGATCCCGCTCGCTGTGCATCCCGCGATGACGTTCACCGGCACGAGCGTCGACCTCGCGCGTCTGCGCGAGTGCTACTTCGCGGTCACGGCGCCGGCTCCCGTGCTGCCGATCGCGCAGGCGCTCGTCGTCGAGATGGGGGCCGAGCCCGTGATCGTCGCCGAGGCAGACCGGGTGGCCTACGCCGAGGCGATCGAGATCGCGTCGGGGTTCTCGAGTGCGATCGTCGCGCAGGCGATGGCGCGGCTCGTCGAGGCCGGGGTGGAGAACCCCGGTGCCGTGATCGGGCCGGTCGTCCGCACGTCGGTCGAGAGCGCGCTCGGCGCGGCCGCCCGGCTCGAGTAGCTCGGCCGAGCGCCCTCGGTGTGGTGCTACCGGCGCACGACCTCGGCGACGGCCGCCGCGCCGCGCTCGCCCATGACGATCGTGTAGTGGTTCACGTCGGCGACCTCCTCGATGATCAGACCGGGCAGCCGTGACCGCCAGCGCTCGAGCGCCGCGGGCGGGTAGAGCCCCGGAGTCTCATCCTGGAGGCCGCGCGGTGCCGTGAGCAGGATCGCGCCGTCCAAGGCGGCGAGCGACTCGATCACGACCGCATCGCCGTAGAGCTCGCGCGCGTCGGTGCGCACGGCCTCGACGGCCGGCCGCGGGCGCAGGGCCGGCGCGGTGCCTGTCAGGTCGTAGTCGGCATAGGCGTCGAGGTCGGCCGGCGGTTCGGTGGCGAACGCGGGATGCCCGCGCCAGAACGCCCGGTAGTCGTCGCGGCTCGCAAAGGTCATGGTCAGGCGGGCGATGGCCGGGCCCAGCAGGCCATCGACCTGTGACGCCTCGACGCCTGGCGGCAGCTCGAGCGGCAGCCCGCCGTCGACGAGGATCACCCGCGAGATGCGGTCGGGATGCCGATGGGCCGCGGCCGCCGCGACGAACGCTCCCATGGAGTGCCCCACGATCGGCACCCGATCCAGCCCGAGGTGATCGAGCACGGCGACGACGTCGTCGGCGTGCCGCGCCATGCCCCACGGTCCGGGGAGGTCGGCGCTGCCGCCCCGTCCGCGCAGATCAGGGGCGACCACGCGCCATTCGGGCAGGGCGGCGGCGACGTGCGCCCAGGCGAGGTGGTGCGAGGTGACGCCGTGCACGGCGAGCAGGGCGGGGGCGTCATCCGCACCCCACTGGGCGGCGTGCAGCAGACCGCCGCCGACGGGAGCGTCGAAAGGCCGTGGGTCGCTCACTGGGCGGTCCAGCCGCCGTCGATCGTGTACGACGCACCGGTGACCATGCTCGCGTGCGGGCCGGCGAGCCAGACCGCGAGGCTGGCCACGTCATCCGGATCCACCATGCGCTTGATCGGATTGTGCACGAGCATGACCTTCTCGACGACCTCCGACTGCGGGATGCCGTGGGCGATCGCCTGATCGGCGATCTGCTTCTGCACGAGGGCGGTGTTCACGTAGCCGGGGTTGATGCAATTGCTCGTCACCCCGTGCGGGGCTCCCTCGAGAGCGGTCACCTTCGAGAGCCCCTCGAGCCCGTGCTTCGCGGCGACGTACGCCGACTTGAACGCCGAGGCGCGCAGTCCGTGCACCGACGAGAGGTTGATGATGCGCCCGAACCCCCGCTCGTACATGCCGGGCAGCACGGCGCGGGTGAGCAGGAACGGCGACTCGAGCATGAGCGTGAGGATGAGCCGGAACCGCTCGGGGTCGAAGCTCTCGATCGGGCTCACCTGTTGGATGCCCGCGTTGTTGACGAGGATGTCCGCCGTCAGGCTCAGCTCGGCGAGCGCCGCCGTGTCGCTCAGGTCGACGACCCAGGCCTCCCCGCCGACCGACTGCGCCACCGCGGCGGCGCGCTCGGCATCCCGATCGGCGACGACCACGTGGGCGCCCTCGGCGGCGAACGCGCGCACGATCGACTCCCCGATGCCCGCGGCCCCTCCGGTGACGATGGCGCGGCGTCCGGCGAGGGGTGGGGTCATGGTTCTCTTCCACTTCGACACGATCGGCGCCAGAATTCACTTCAACCTGACAGGTGATTCAGGTTACAGTGACGGTATCACCATCACAAGGATGTGAAAGGAACCCGCCATGCCCCTGCTCGACGGAATCACCGCCCGCCGCGTGCCCACCTCCCGCCTCACCGTGAACGTGCTCGAACGAGCGGGTCAGAGCGGTGACGGAGCCCCGATCGTGCTCGTGCACGGCAACGTCTCCTCGGCCGCGTTCTGGCAGGAGCTCATGCTCGCCCTGCCCGCCGAGCACCCCGTCTACGCCGTCGACCTGCGCGGCTTCGGCGACACCGAGACCAAGCCGGTGGATGCCACCCGCGGCCTGCGCGATTACAGCGACGACCTCGCGGCCACCCTCGATGAACTCGGGCTCGGAGCCGTGCACCTCGTCGGCTGGAGCATGGGCGGCGGCGTCGTCATGACCTACGCCCTCGACCACCCGGTGCTGAGCCTCACCCTGCAGGCCCCCGTGTCGCCCTACGGCTTCGGCGGCACGCGCCTCGACGGTTCGCGCCTCACCGACGACGACGCCGGAGTCGGCGGCGGCGGAGCGAACCCGGCCTTCGTGCAATCGATCACCGATCAGGATGCCGGGGCCGACAACCCGATGGCCTCCCGCGCGGTCTTCCGCAGCGCCTACGTCGCCCCCGGATACACCACCGAGCACGAGGACCTCTGGGTCGCGTCGATGCTCACGACCGCGACCGGCGACGGCAACTACCCCGGTACCGCGGTCGCCTCCGAGAACTGGCCCGGCTTCGCCGCCGGCGACTCGGGAGTGCTCAACACCATGGCGCCGAAGTACTACAACGTCTCGGGCATCGTCGACCTCGCGGTCAAGCCGCCGATCCTCTGGGTGCGCGGCGACTCCGACGCGATCGTCGCCGACGAGACCTACTTCGACCTCAACATGCTCGGCAAGGCCGGCATCGTTCCGGGCTGGCCGGGTGACGAGGTCGCCCCGCCGCAGCCGATGGTCAGCCAGACCCGCGCGGTGCTCGACACCTACGCCGCGAATGGCGGGCGCTACACCGAGGTCGTCTTCGAGGCCTGCGGGCACTCGCCGCACCTCGAGCAGCCGGAGAAGTTCGTGGCCGCCCTGCTCGACCACGTGCGCTCGGTTTAGAACACCCTTCTGCGGTGCTGCGGCCCGGTCGGGGTGACTCGACCGGGCCGCTACGATCGAGGGACGCCCGCGGCCCGGCGAGCGCAGATCCAGGAGTACCGTGCCCGTCACCGTCGCGACGACCATCGCCCAGCTTCGTGAGGCGACCGGCGCACAGCGCATCGCCTTGGTCCCCACGATGGGAGCTCTGCACGACGGCCACCTGGCGCTCGTCAGCCGCGCCGCCGAGCTGCGCCGCGAGGGTGTCGTCGACGCGATCGCCGCCTCGATCTTCGTCAACCCTCTGCAGTTCGGCGCGGCCGAGGACCTCGACAAGTACCCTCGCACCTTCGATGAGGATGTCGCCGCCCTCGACGCCGCCGGTGTGGAGTACGTCTTCGCCCCCTCCGTCGACGAGATGTATCCCACCGGAACCCTCGAGACGCGCATCACCGCCGGCGCGGTCGGCTCGATGTTCGAGGGGCGCTCGCGGCCCGGCCACTTCGACGGCGTGCTCACCGTCGTCGCCAAGCTGCTCAACATCGTCGCCCCCGAGGTCGTCGTCTTCGGGCAGAAGGATGCCCAGCAGGTCTTCCTCGTCGAGCGCATGGTGCGCGACCTCAGCATGCCCGTGCGGGTCGTCGTCGTCGAGACCGTGCGTGAGGACTCCGGGCTCGCCCTGAGCAGCCGCAACCGGTTCCTCGACGCGAAGGAGCACCGGGCCGCCCGCGCGCTGTCGGCGGCGCTCGAAGCGGCCGCGTCATCCGCCGACCGGGGCATCGATGCCGTGATCGCGGGAGCCCAGTCGGTGCTCATGGGCGAGAACCTCGTCGAGCTCGACTACCTCGCGATCGTCAACCCGGCCACCTTCCTGCCGGTGGATGACGGCTACCGCGGCCCCGCGCGCGTGCTCATCGCCGCGCGCGTCGGCAGCACCCGCCTCATCGACAACGAGCGCATCCGCCTCTGACCGCGCCGCTACGATTGACCCTCGTGAGTGACGACGAGCAGGGCACCCCCGAACTGACCGAGGCCGAGGTCTCCGAGCAGATGGCCGTGCGCCTCGACAAGCGCCAGAAGCTCATCGACTCGGGTGCCGAGGCCTTCCCGGTGGGCGTCGCGATCACGACGACGATCCCCGAGGTGCGCGCCCAGTACCCGGGACTCGAAGCGGATGCCGTCACCGGCGTCACGGTCGGCGTCGCCGGCCGCGTCGTGCACCTGCGCAACACGGGCAAGCTGTGCTTCGCAAGCCTTCAGTCGGGCGACGGCCAGCGCATCCAGGCGATGATCTCGCTCGCCGAGGTGGGCGAGGAGTCGCTCGAACGCTGGAAGGAGTTCGTCGACCTCGGCGACCACGTCTTCGTGAGCGGCGAGATCATCTCGAGCCGCCGCGGCGAGCTGTCGATCCTCGCGAACCAGTGGGCGATCGCCGCCAAGTCGCTGCGCCCCCTGCCCAACCTGCACACCGACCTGAGCGACGAGGCTCGCGTGCGCAGCCGCTATCTCGACCTCATCGTGCGCGAGCAGGCCCGCACGACCGTGCGCGCTCGGGCCACCGTGAACGCGAGCCTGCGCGCGACGTTCGCGCACTACGAGTACCTCGAGGTCGAGACCCCGATGCTACAGGTGCAGCACGGCGGGGCATCCGCTCGCCCGTTCATCACCCACAGCAACGCGTTCGACACCGAGCTCTACCTGCGCATCGCGCCCGAGCTCTTCCTCAAGCGCGCGGTCGTCGGCGGCATCGAGCGCGTCTTCGAGATCAACCGCAACTTCCGCAACGAGGGTGCGGACTCCACGCACAGCCCCGAGTTCGCGATGCTCGAGGCCTACCAGGCCTACGGCGACTACCACCAGATGGCCGACCTCACCCAGAAGCTCGTGCAGAACGCGGCGCGCGCCGTCGCTGGCGGCCTCGTCGTCACGTGGGCCGACGGCACCGAGTACGACCTCGGCGGCGAGTGGGATCGCCTGTCGATGTACGAGTCGCTCAACGCGGCATCCGGTCTCAGCGTCACGCCGCAGACCCCGGTGGAGGAGCTGCTCGCCCACGCCGCGACTCTCGACATCGAGGTGGCCCAGCCCACCCACGGCAAGCTCGTCGAGGAGCTGTGGGAGCACTACGTCAAGCCGGGCCTGACGCGCCCGACCTTCGTCATGGACTTTCCCGTCGACACGAGCCCGCTCGTGCGCGACCACCGCTCGATCGAGGGCGTCGTCGAGAAGTGGGATCTCTACATTCGCGGCTTCGAGCTGGCCACCGGCTACTCAGAGCTCGTCGACCCGGTCATTCAGCGCGAGCGGTTCGTCGCGCAGGCGCTGCTCGCCAGCAAGGGCGACCCGGAGGCGATGCGCCTCGACGAGGAGTTCCTGCGGGCGCTCGAGCACGGCATGCCCCCGTCGGGCGGCATGGGCATGGGAATCGACCGACTGCTCATGGCGATCACCGGCCTCGGCATCCGCGAGACCATCCTCTTCCCGCTCGTCAAGTAGGCTCCCTGCATGAGCAACCTGCCCCTGCCTGGTGAAGACGAGAAGAAGAAGGGCGAGATCTCGTTCGCCCGCATCGCCATCTGGGTGATCGTCGGGGGGATCGGCGCCTATCTGCTGATCTCCGGCATCGTCGGGATCCTCGTCAAGAGCAGCTGATGGATCGCCGCACCTCGCGGCTCGTCACCACGATCGCCCTCATCGGCATGGTGGTGCTGGTCGCGGTTCTCTTCGTTCTGAGCCGAGGTAGCCTGTAATCATGCAGGACGACTTCTGGTTCAACGCGCTCTACTCGGTCGCGCCGACGATCCTGCTCGGCCTCGTCTTCTGGTTCATCATGCGCACGATCATCCGCTCCGACCGCACCGAGCGGAAGGCGTATGCCGCCATGGAGGCCGAAGAGCGCGCCCGCCGCGGCCTGCCGCCGGTCGAGTAACCCTCAGCCCGCCAACCCCGCCGCTCCCGACCCCCACGCGCGCAACCGCGCGAGCACCTCGGGATCCTGCTCGGCCTCGAGGGCCTCCGCCCATGCCTCCTCGATCACGTCGGCGATGAGCACCGGCCGGTCCAGGGTCGCGGAACGGATCGCCCCCTCCACCATCGCCAGGCTCACGATGTTGGAGTGGATCTCGCCGCCCGGCGTCGTGCCCGTGCGCACGGCGTGCGCGAACTCGATCCACGATCCCTCGATCTCGGGCCCGGATCCCGCCGGCCGCGACCACTCTCCGCTGCCGTCGCCCGCGGCGGCGATCCCTGCCTCCTCGGCCTCGCTCGCGACGCCGGCCTCGCCGTCCCAGGTCGCGGAGCCGTAGCGGCCGCTCACGCGCCACTCGCCGTTCCACGAGGTCTCGAGGCCGGGACTCGCCCAGCTGCCGGTGTAGAGGTAGCGGATGCCGCCCGCGAACTCGAACGCGGCGACCGAGGCGGGCGCCCCGAAGGAGTCGCTCCACGGGGGAGTGAAGGCCTGGCAGCTCACCGAGATCGGCTCGGCCCCCAGCACGTAGCGCGCCGCGTCGAACGGGTGGATCGCCATGTCGACGAGCAGCGGGAACTCCATCGTGGCGTGGAAGTCGCGCAGCGTCGGGTTCTTGAAGAACTGGGTCGTCGCGATCCCGAGGTCGCCGAGCGTGCGCACCGCGGCCCGGAAGTTCTGCAGGCTCTCGTAGTAGCGGCGCGACTGGCTCACCATGAGCAGCTGCCCGGTGATCTCGCTCGTCGCCGCGAGGCTCAGGGCCTCGCGCACCGTCGGCGCGACCGGCTTCTCGCACAGCACCGGGATGCCCGCCCGCAGCACCGCGGACGTCGTGGCGTGGTGCGCCGCCGGGATCGTGACGTTGACGACCGCGTCGGCGTCGGCATCCACCGCCAGCTCGGCGACCTGTGTGCCGACCGCAGCGGTGACGCCGACCTCGGCGAGGAGGTCACGCGCTCGCGCTTCGTCGATGTCGACGAGGCCCACGACCTCGGCCTCGGGTGACGCCGCGAGCACGCGCAGCCAGTGCGAGCCCATCGCTCCCGCCCCGGCGAGCACGATCTTCAGGGGGCGGTCGCTCAGGGGGAGGTCGCTGAGCGGAGCGGATGCGGCCATCGTGGGCGCCTTTCGGGTTCGGGTCGTGCGGGCGGGTCGTGCGGGTGGGTCCTGCTCGGGCGGGTCGTGTTCGGGTCGGCCAGCGTGATCAGCCGCGCGGGGTCAACCGCACGTTCGGCAGCTCGGGGGCCGGCAGCGCTCGCCCGTCGTAGCCTTCGACGCGACCGAAGCGGCCCGCCGGGTCGCCGCCCGCGATCACCTCGCGCTGCCAGCGGTCGCGGAACTCGACGATCTCGTCGTGGCTGCGGCCGATGAAGTTCCACCACATCACGATGCGCTCGCCGAGCGGCTCCCCGCCGATGAGCAGCAGTCGCGCGCCATCGGGCCCCGCGGTGAGCGTGAGTTCGCGCCGTCCCGGCGCGGCATAGGCGAGGTGGTGGAGGGGGATCGCGGTGCCGTCGAGAGCGGCATCCCCGCTATCGAGCAGCAGGCCGTGCTCGAAGGTGGCGTCGACCGGCAGGGCGAGGGTCGCGCCGGGGGCGAGGTCGAGCTGGGCGCCGACGAGCGGGCTGAACACGCGGGTCTCGGCGGTGACGCCGGCGAGGCTCCCCATGAAGACCCGCAGGGTGGCGCCGTCGAGCTCGACGACCTGCGCGACGGTCGCCTCGAAGAACGGCTCGTGGTGGCGGTGCGCGTCGGGCAGGGCGAGCCACAGCTGCACGCCGTGCAGCGTCGTGATGCCCGGCATCGACACCTCGGAGTGCTGGATGCCGCGGCCCGCCGTCATGAGGTTGAGCTCGCCCGGGCGCACGGGCGCGTGGCTTCCGACGCTGTCGCGGTGGTCGATCTCGCCGGCGAAGAGCCAGCTCACGGTCTGCAGTCCGGTGTGCGGATGCGGCGGCACATCCATGCCGGAGCCCTCGACCGGGTCCGGTCCGTAGTGGTCGACGAAGCACCACGCTCCGATGAGCGACCGCTGCCGCTGCGGGAGCGTGCGGCGCACCGGCCGCGCGCGCGGCCCGCCGAGCGGCACCTCGCGCGGCTCGAGCAGCTCGATGCCGCGGCCCGCGTCAGGCGCGAGCGTCACCTCGGCCGGGTCGGTCTCGAGGTTGCTCACGCCGCCAGCCTAGCTAGCGCAGCACCGCGGAGAGCCCCTCGAGCAGCCACTCGCCGTCGGCGCGCGAGAACGGCAGCGGCGGCCGGATCTTGAGGCTGTCGTTGAGCGGCCCCGACGCCGACAGCAGGATGCGGTGCTCGCGCAGCGCGTTCACCGCGGCGACCGTGCGCTGCTCACTCTCGAGCTGCGCCCCGATGAACAACCCGGCTCCGCGCACCTCGACGAACAGCCCCGTCGCCCGCAGCTCGGCGAGCAGCCACGCCCCCACGTCGCGCGCATTCTCGATGAGCGCCTCGTCGCGCAGCACGTCGAGCGTCGCCTGCGCCGCGGCGATCGACACCGAGCTGCCGCCGAACGTGTTGAAGTACCGCGAATGCCGGTTGAACTGCTCCACCAGCTCGCGCCGCGCGATCATCGCCGCGATCGGCTGACCGTTGCCCATCGGCTTGCCCATGGTCACGATGTCGGGGGCGAGTCCGTGGCGGGTGAACCCCCACATCCCGTGCCCGAGGCGCCCGAAACCGGGCTGCACCTCGTCGGCGATGAACAACCCGCCGGCCGCGCGCACGGCATCCACGGCCTGAGGCAGACCCGGGATCTCGGGCCAGACGCCATCCGACGCCAGGATCGTGTCGATGATCAACGCGGCCGGGCGGATGCCGCGGCTCGCGAACTGCGCCAGCGCCGCCGTCACCCCGCCCGCGAGGTCGCCCGGCTCGACCACCGCGACGTCGGGCCCGAGCGACTCGAGCCCTCCGAGCGACGGACTGATCGCCGCCACCTCCGCGGTCACCCCGTGGTAGGCGTTGCTCGTGACGATGATGCCGGCAGGCTCGCGGGTCGAGCTCGTCGAGACCTCACCCGTGCCGTGCAGCCGCGCGATCCGCAGCGCGAGGTCGTTCGCCTCCGAGCCCGTGCAGGTGAACATCACGGTGTCGAGGTGCTCGGGCAGGGTGCCGAGCAGGTCCTCCGCGTAGGCGATCGTCGGCTCGGCGAGGTAGCGGGTGTGGGTCGTGAGCTTCGTGGCCTGCTCGGCCATCGCGGCCGCGACCCGCGGGTGCGCGTGGCCGACCGAGGGCACGTTGTTGTACGCGTCGAGGTACTCCACGCCGTCGGAGTCCCAGACCCGGGTTCCGGCGCCGCGCACGAGCTCGAGGGGGTGCTCGTAGAACAGCCGGTAGGCGGGTCCCATCGCTCGGGCGCGGCGGTCGACGAGGTCGCGAGTGCGGGCATCCAGCGCACCGCTGCGGGCGGGGTCGAAATAGGTGGACGGGCCGACCATCAGGGTGCCTCCGTGGCGTCGAGCGTGGTGCCGAGCGTGGTGTCGAGCCGCGTGCCGGGCGGCACGGGGTTGCGCACGGGGCGTTCGGTGGCCGTGCTCAGCGCCGAGTTGAGCAGCATCCGCTGCACGAGCCGCCCGGCGACGAGGTCGGGGATCAGCGCCTTCTCGGCGTCGAGCAGCGGCGTCACCGACTCGAAGCCCGCGACGAACGGGCGGCTCGCCGCGAGCACGCTGCCGGCGCCCGGCGACAGGTAGGCGAGCGCGACCCCGAGGTCGCACACGCGGGCGGTGTGAACCATGTCACCGAAGTCGAGGATGCCGACGATGTAGTCCGGATGCGCCGGGTCGACCAGCAGGTTGCCGGGGTGGAAGTCGTTGTGGATGACCTGGTGCGGCAGCTCGGCCAGCGCGGGCGCCACCACCCGACGGAACCGCTCGATCACGCCCGCGGTCGCCTCTGTGGGCGGCAGCGAGCCGACGTGCTGCAGATCCCACGCCAGCGAGCGGGAGGCGCCGGGATGCCCGAAGTCGGCCAGCGCGCCGCTGAGACGCCCGAGCATCCGCCCGGCGGCGACCAGCTGCTCGGCCATGGGGGAGTGCTCGCGGGCGAGGGTTCCGGGCAGCCAGGAGAGCACGCGCGCGACCCGCCCGCCGGCAACCGTCACCGGCCCGGCGAGCACGCGCTGCACCGGAAGCCCCGCGGCACCGACGTGTCGCATCGCGGCGAGCTGCATCGCGATGACCTCGGGGTCGTCCTCGGGGTGTGCGACCTTGAGCAGCACGGTCTCGCCGGTGGCGGTCTCGGCGCGGAAGCTGTCGTCCCGCTCGGTGTTGAGTCGCTCGAGGCGGGCGGCGGCGACGCCGAAGTGCTCGGCGAGCAGCGTCGTGGCCTCGGCGGGAGTCATCCGCGCGAAGGGGGCGACGAGGTCGCCGACGAGGTCCATGGGGCGGCGCGCTAGAAGCGGATGAGCCCGATCAGGAACGCGATCGTCGTACCGCCGACCGTGAGGGCGAAGAGGGCGATGATGAGCACCCAGGTGAGCACCT
>CALRZA010000006.1:0-17062 GCA_943372535.1 Auritidibacter sp. Marseille-P8566 | reverse complement strand
CGACAATTCTAGGTCGGTATCACCGCTGCCCGGCCGCGGCAACCCGGTACCGCCGCGAACCCGGTCGTGACAGGATGGGAGCACGGCTCGCATCCACGATGGAGGATTCCCATGGCACTCTCACGCAAGCGGCGCAAGGAACTCGCTCGTCTGAAGAACTCGGCCGGCGACCTCTGGGACGACCAGAAGGAGCTTCTCGACCACGCCTCGCGTGTCGTGCGGGAGGCCAGCCGCCAGGCCGCGCTCTTCGCCCGCGAGGATGTCGCCCCGCGCGTTCGCGACACCTACGAAGACCGCCTGCGCCCGGCCGTCGCGTCCGGCATCGCCGGCGCTCGCTCGGCCGCGTTCTCGACTCGCGACAAGATCGTCGGCGACGTGCTGCCCGGCATCACGTCGGCTCTCGGCACGGCTCTGGCCGCGATCGAGGTCGCCAAGAACCAGCAGGTGCGCCAGGCGATCGCCTCGGCCACCAAGATCGGCACCGATGTCGGCACCAAGGTGGGTCTCATCCAGCCGAAGTCGTCGGGCGCCGGCAAGTACGTGCTGATCGGCCTCGGCGTCGTCGCGGCGGGCGTGATCGCCTACGCCGCCTGGCAGACGCTGCGCGCCGACGACGACCTGTGGATCGAAGACGAGGCCGAGGACGCCGCCGCTGGTTGAGTAGCCGCGAAGCGGCGTATCGAAACCCGCTGATCGGTCTCGAGCCCTAGGCTCTCAGCATGGCCGAGACTGTTCTGCAGATCCGCTCCGAGTCCCGCACGTCCGTCGGCATCGAATCCGAGGCCGTCATCGTGGGCTCCGTCGCCGCCGGGGTCGGCGCCCTCGTCGGCGGGTTCGTCTTCGCCGGTCAGGAGCCGCCGATCTGGGGTGGCTGGTCGATCGGCCTGCTCGCCGCGATCGTCGTGATCGCGACCGGCGTCATCTCGAGCTACCTCGGCTACTGGCGCGCCCGCCACCTGCCCGGTCAGCAGTGGCGCCTGTCGTTGCCACCGTGGAAGTTCATCCTCGACGCGACCAACGTCGCCGTGGTTCACGCGCTCATCGCGGGGATCGGCACCGTCGCGGTCTTCCTCCTGCTGTCGATGAGCTTCCGCGGCGTCATGCTCGACGGCTGGGTCTCGGCCGTGAGCGTCGCGGCCGCCGCGGGCATGTCGTCGTACTGGATCTATCTCTCGGTCTCCAAGATCGACACCGGCAAGCTCTCGATGCTGCTCGTGATCTTCATCTCGATCATGACGCTCACGAGCATGGCCACGGCATCCGACCCCGAGTGGTGGATCTACCACTTCAGCCAGCTGGGCACCTTCGGCGACAAGTCGTCGGCGTTCTTCAACTACTCCCTCATCATCGCCGGCCTACTGGTGACGACGTTCTCGCTCTACCTGCAGCGCGACATCCGCGCCCTCGTCGACCTCGGGGTGCTCAAGAACCCGTCGAGCGCCCGGGTGATCTCGACGCTCTTCATCGTCATGGGCATCATGCTCGCGTGCGTCGGGCTCTTCCCGCTCACGGTCAGCGTGCTGCTGCACAACATCTCGGCGGCGGGCATGGCGGTCGCGTTCCTGGGCCTGCTCATCGGCACCCCGTTCATCCTGCGCGGGATGCCGTGGACCTTCTTCGCGGTCACCGGCGGCTTCCTCGCCGGCATGATCCTGTCGATCGTGCTGTTCGCCGTCACCGGCTACTTCAACCTCACGTTCTTCGAGCTCGTGGTGTTCATCATCATCTTCGGGTGGATCGCCACGTTCATCCGCTTCCTCGGGGCGACCGTGGCGGCGGCGCAGCAGGAGGCCTGATGACCGGGCTCTCCCGCCGACAGTTTCTCGCGGTGAGTGCCGCGGCCGCCGCGGCCGCCGGGGTGTCGCTCGACGCGGTCGGGACCGCTGCGGCCGAACCCGCCGTGCCCGCGGGGGATGCGCCGAGCACGCTGCTGCAGACGATCCTTCAGGGCCCGCGCCAGAAGAACGAGTACCGCACCCTGACGGCCGGGCCGGGCGAGGCGTACCTCCCGCGCGTCGATCTTCTCGGCCGCGCCCCGTCGGCATCCCGTGTCGCGTCCCGCCGATCGCTGCTCTACCTGGGCCACCTCTCCGACATGCACGTCATCGACGCCCAGTCGCCCGGGCGTATCGAGCCGATGATCGTGCAGGATCACGCCGCATGGGGCTCCGCCTTCCACCCGCACGACCCGCTCTCACTGCACGTGACCTCGTCGACGGTGCAGAGCTTCTCGGCGCTGCGCTACAGCCCACTCACCGGCGCGGCCATGGGCGCCGCGATCGTCACGGGCGACAGCGCCGACATGCATTCGCATAAGGAGCTGCGCTGGTACATCGACATGCTCGACGGGGTGACGGTGGACCCGACGGTGAACATCGGGCGCACGTTCAACGGGGTGCAAGCGTGGGCCGAGGCGGTCTGGGCGTACCGACCGGGTGACCCGGCCGGCGGCGACTTCGGCGACTACGGATTCCCCACGCTCCCGTCCCTCCTCGACGACTCCGTGGCGAGCCCGGTCGAGTCGCCGGGGATGCCCGCCCCCTGGTATGCCGTCTACGGCAACCACGACACCCTGCTGCTCGGCACCTTCGATCTCAGCTCGCAGTTGCACGCCCTCGCGGTCGGCGGACAGAAGTCGTACTCGCTCGACGCCACGGCATCCACGATCCTCGGCGGGTACGCCGCGACCACGAGCGCGCTCGGCCGTGCGACCGACGCGCTCGGCGTCGCGCTCGGGCGTCCCGGCTTCCGTGCGGTGCCGGCGGATGCCGACCGCTACCTCTTCGCGCAGGCCGAGTTCATGGCGGAGCACTTCGCCACCCAGCAGAACCCCGGTCCCGTCGGTCACGGATTCACGAAGCGCAACCTCGAGACCGGCGAGACGTGGTGGAAGGCCGACCTCACCCCCTTCGTGCGAGCGTTCGGCCTCGACACCTGCAACCAGGTCGCCGGGCCCGATGGGGCGGTGCCCGATCGCCAGTTCCGCTGGCTCGAGGAGGAGCTCGCGCAAGCGCAGAAGGAGAACCGCCTCGTTCTCATCTTCAGCCACCACAACAGCCTGACCCTCGAGAACCGTGCGCAGCGGCCCGGCGAGACGGAGGTGCTGCACGGAGCCGAGGAGTTCATCGCCCTCCTGCTGAAGTACCCCGCCGTCGTCGGCTGGCTCAACGGGCACACCCACCTCAATCAGATCCTCGCGCACGGGGGCGGCAGCGGTCGGGGCGGCTTCTGGGAGATCACGACGGCGTCGTGCATCGACTTCCCCCAGCAGCAGCAGGTCGTCGAGATCGTCGACAATCGGGATGGCACCCTCTCGCTCTTCACGACCGTGCTCGACCACGCCGCACCGATCTCCCCCGGCACCGGCGCCACGACCCTCGACCTCGCCGCCCAGAGTCGCGAGTTCGCGCTCAACGACTGGGCCGAGTCGCCCGTGATGAGGCGCGGCTCCCCCTTCGATCGCAACACCGAGCTGTTGCTGCCCGCGCCGTTCGACCTCTCGCTCATCAGCGACGCCGTCGTCGAGGCGCAGCAGGTGACCGCCCGAGCGCGGGTGCTCGCCCACGAGAAGGGGCTGCCGTCGTGAGAGCCGCACTCGCCCTGCTAGCCATTCTCGCGCTCAGCGGATGCAGTCAGATTTCCGCGATCGCCCCGGTCGGTGGCGACCGGGTCTCCGAGGTGCGCTACGCCGCCCTCGATGTGCTCGCGCAGAACGAGGTCGACGTTCTCACTGTGCCGACGTGCTCGATGGCGGATGACCGCGAGGTCACCTGCACCGGCTCCACTCTCGAGGGCGACACAATCGACGTCGTCTCGACCGCGGCGGACCAGACCGTGCTGACGGTGACGGTCGCCGGAAAGACCCTTTTCAGCGGCAGCATCCAGTCGGTGCTCGAGGCCGCGTTGGAGCCGCGCTCGTGAGCGGGCCGCTGGCGCTGCTGCGGCGGAGCGCCGTGGTGTGGGCTCCGGCGAGCGCGGTGCTCGTGGCTGGCCAGGCCGGTCTTCTGATCGCCGATCCCGTACCTCTCGGAACGGCCGGCTTCCTCACGCTCGCCCTGATCTCGCTGGTCCTGGTGATCGCCGCGGTTGCGCTGAGCGCGCGGGCTCTCGCGGTCGCGGCCAGTGGCGCCCGGGTCACGTGGCGTGGCGTCCTCGCCCGGGAGGCGTCTTCGTCGTGGGCGTGGGCGGCGATCCTCGTGCTGGTGACCGCGGTGCTCACGGTGCTCCTCCCGCCGCTCGCCCTGATCGGCGTGCTGCTCATCGTCGCCATCATGCCGATCGCGGGGCGTGGATCGATGCGGGTCTGGGTGCATGCCGGTGCCGCGATCCGCGTCGCTCCGGTGCGCGGGGTGCTGCTGGGTCTCGTCACGATCCTGGCCAGCGTGATCATCGCCGTCGCCGCCCTGCTCCTCGGGTTCTTCGTGACGGGCACCGCCTCGGTGCTCGCGACCTGGTTCCTGGCCTCCGTCGCCGCTCTGAAGCTGCTCGCGGGCGCGACCTCCTACGCGTCGCGTTCGAGCGCTGTCGACCGATCCGGCGTGAAGAACACGTAGACCACCAGACTCACCGCGATCACGACGGTGATCATGATCGCGAACCACCCGAGGTGACCGGCGGCATGGGCGGCGTGGAAGAGCATCGGCGTCGTGCCTCCGAACAGCGAGTTCGCGATCGCGTAGCCGAGTCCGACGCCGAGCGTGCGCACTGAGGCGGGGAACGCCTCGGCCTTGGCGATCGTGTTGACCGAGGTGTATCCGCTCAGCACGACCGACCCGGCCAGCAGCAGGGCGAACGCGACGAGCTGGTTTGAGACGGTGGTGAGACTCAGGGTGAACGCCGCGGAACCCAGCAGGCCACCGGCCCCGAAGAAGATCAGCAACGCGCGACGCCCGATCCGGTCGCTCAATGCTCCGCCGAGCGGCTGCATAACCATGAAGACGAGGAGCGTGATGAGCACCGAGACGGTCGCGCCCCGCGCGCCAGCGTCGCCGTGCTGCTCGAGGCTCGCGCGCAGGGCCGTCGGCGCGACGACGAGCACCGTGTAGAACGCCATCGTGCCGCCCGCGGTCATGAGCATCACCCAGATGAACGCCCGGCGGTGCTCCGTGAGCAAGGTCCGCAGCGACCCGGCGACCCTGGCCGGGCGCGGGGTGTCGGGGATGCGGGAGTGTTCGATGATGAGCAGCACCAGGCCGCCGAGAGCTCCAAGGGCGAATGCAACCCGCCACCCCCATGCCGCGATGTCGCCCTTCTCGGCGAACACGAGCATGACCAGCAGCAGACCCTGTGCGAGCAGCATCCCGCCGACCAACGAGACCGATTGGAATGACGAGACGTAGCCCCGGTGTCCGGTGGTGCCGGCCTCCGACAGCGCGACCGACGAGACGCCGTACTCGCCGCCGGTGGCCAAGCCTTGCACGATCATGACGACGATGAGCACCGCCGCCGCGGCCGGCCCGATGAGGTCGCGCGTGGGAGCGATCGCAAGGGCGAGCGATCCGATCGACATGAGCACGACGCTGCCGGTGAGGGCGGCTCGTCGCCCGCGCTGATCCGCGAGGCGCCCGAACAGCCACGACCCGAGCGGCCGCATGACGAACGAGAGGGCGAAGATCCCGTAGACCCACACCAGCGAGTTGCGATCCTCGCGGTCGAAGAACTCGCGGTCGAAGTAAGGCGCGAAGGTCGCATAGGCGTAGAGGTTGAACCACTGGACGAGGTTCGGGAGCGATCCCGTGAGAGCGCGACGCAGGAGGGACTCTGGCCGGGGGCTCGTCACGGTCGATGCCATGCGCTCGATCGTAGTGATTGCTTCCGTCGGCGTGGAGCCTGTGGGAATCGACGCCCCACCGGCGATGCGCCGGAACCGGCGCGGCGGGGACCCCGGGGGCTCGATTCGCACCGAGACTTCATCAACGCGAGAAGGCCCCGACAAGTTCGGGGCCTTCTCGCGTTGTGGAGCCTAGGGGAATCGAACCCCTGACCTCCTGCTTGCAAAGCAGGCGCTCTACCAATTGAGCTAAGGCCCCTTGTTCGTTGGTGCGCCGCCGCCTCTGCGGCGCACATTCGCTGGATCGACCGCGCGCGAGCGCTCGATCCAGCGGAAACCCTAGCGAACAGAACCTCGCTGGCGGAACACGGTGAAGGAATCCCTTGTGGAGATTCCAGTGGGGGTACCAGGACTTGAACCTGGGACCTCTTCATTATCAGTGAAGCGCTCTAACCGCCTGAGCTATACCCCCGAGACCAGATAAGAACTTACCCCATCTGGTTCGATTTGATCTAATCGCTAGTTGTTGGTGAAGCCGACCAGGAGTCCGCCCGTGAGGCGCACACTGAAGTTGTAGAGCATGCTCGCAATCGCGCCGAGCACCGTGCCGATGACGGTGTTGAGCACCGCGACGACGAGCGAGAAGATCGCGACCGTGCCGAGCGAGAAGTTCGCCGCGACGCTGAACTCGGGGTCACCGAGGATGTCGACGAAGATCGCGTCGAGGCTTCCGAAGATGCCCGTCGAGTTGAGCACGATCCAGATGAAGATGGATGCGACGACGAAGACGATCCCCAGCGAGACCGCGATGAGGAACGAGAGCTTCACCGCCGACCAGAAGTCGATGTAGACCAGCTTGAGCCGGACCTGCTTGACGGCGACCTGTCGCTGCGACTTGCGCTGCAGCTTCTCCGCGACACTACTCATCTGCCGATTCGTCCTCTCCGGTGGACGCAGCATCCTGCGTTCCGTTGTCGACCTTGTCGTCGAGTTCCTCGTGGTCAGGATCCGTCTCGGAGTCCTGAATCTCTGTGGGGCGTTCGCTGTTGCGAGCGATCGCAATGATCTTGTCGTCATCCGCGAAGCGGGCGAAGACCACTCCCATGGTGTCACGACCCTTGGCCGGAACCTCAGCGACAGACGAGCGTACCACCTTGCCACTGGCAAGAACCACGAGAACCTCGTCCTCGTCATCCACGATCAGAGCGCCCGCGAGGTCGCCGCGGTGATCGGTCAGCTTGGCGACCTTGATGCCGAGGCCGCCGCGACCCTGCACGCGGTACTCCTGAACGGAGGTGCGCTTGGCGTATCCACCCTCGGTCACGACGAACACGTAGCCGTTGTCACTGACGACGCTCGCGCTCAGCAGCTGGTCCTCGTCACGGAAGTGCATGCCGATCACGCCGGAGGTCGAGCGACCCATCGGCCGCATCGCCTGGTCCGACGCGGTGAAGCGGATCGACATGCCCTTGCGGCTGACGAGCAGCACGTCGTTGTCCTCCTCGACGAGCATCGCCGAGACGACCTCGTCATCCTCGCGGAGGTTGATCGCGATGATGCCGCCCGTGCGGTTGGTGTCGTACTCGCTCAGCGCCGTCTTCTTGACGAGGCCGCCGCGAGTCGCGAGCACGAGATAGGTCGCGGCCCGGTAGTCGCGGATGTCGAGGATCTGCGCGATCTCCTCGCCCGGCTGCATCGCGAGCAGGTTGGCCACGTGCTGGCCCTTCGCGTCGCGGCCGGCCTCCTGCACCTCGTACGCCTTCGCGCGATAGACGCGACCGGTGTTCGTGAAGAACAGCAGCCAGTGATGGGTCGTCGTCACGAAGAAGTGGTCGACGACGTCATCCGCGCGCAGCTGCGCACCGCGCACTCCCTTGCCGCCGCGGTGCTGGCTGCGGTAGTTGTCGCTGCGCGTGCGCTTGATGTACCCGCCGCGGGTGACGGTGATCACCATCTCCTCTTCGGGGATGAGATCCTCGACGCTCATGTCGCCGTCGTAGCCGAACATGATCTCGGTGCGACGGTCGTCGCCGAAGCGCTCGACGATCTCCTCGAGCTCCTCCTTGACGATGCGACGCTGTTCCGTGGGAGTCGCGAGGATGTGGTGGTACGTCGCGATGAGGCGCTCGAGCTCGTCGTGCTCGTCGATGATCTTCTGCCGCTCGAGGGCGGCCAGACGACGCAGCTGCATGTCGAGGATCGCGCGGGCCTGCAGATCGTCGACGTCGAGCAGGGTCATGAGGCCCTCGCGAGCGTCATCCACCGTCGACGACGCGCGGATGAGGGCGATGACCTCGTCCATCGCGTCGAGCGCCTTGAGGTATCCGCGCAGGATGTGGGCGCGCTCTTCCGCCTTGCGCAGGCGGAACGTCGTGCGCCGCACGATGACGTCGATCTGGTGGTCGATCCAGTGGCCGATGAACCCGTCGATCGGCAGGGTGCGCGGGATGCCGTCGACGATCGCGAGCATGTTCGCGCCGAAGTTGTCCTGCAGCTGGGTGTGCTTGTAGAGGTTGTTGAGCACGACCTTGGCGACCGCGTCGCGCTTGAGCACGATCACGAGCCGCTGACCGGTGCGACCCGAGGTCTCGTCGCGGATGTCGGCGATGCCGCCGATCTTGCCGTCCTTCACGAGCTCGGCGATCTTGAGCGCGAGGTTGTCGGGATTCACCTGGTACGGCAGCTCGGTGACGACGAGGCTCGTGCGACCCTGCAGTTCCTCCACGGTGACGACCGCCCGCATCGTGATCGAGCCACGGCCCGTGCGATACGCGTCGTGGATGCCCTTGACCCCGAGAATCTGCGCGCCGGTCGGGAAGTCCGGGCCCTTGATGCGCTGCAGCAGCGCCTCGAGCAGTTCCTCGGAGGTGGCATCCGGGTTCTCGAGCGCCCAGAGGGCGCCGGCGGCGACCTCGCGCAGGTTGTGCGGCGGGATGTTCGTCGCCATGCCGACCGCGATGCCGACCGAACCGTTCACGAGGAGGTTCGGGAACCGCGCCGGCAGCACGTCAGGCTCCTGAGTCTTGCCGTCGTAGTTGTCGGAGAAGTTGACGGTCTCCTCGTCGATGTCGCGCACCATCTCCATCGCGAGCGGCGCCATCTTGGTCTCGGTGTAGCGAGGCGCCGCAGCACCGTCGTTGCCGGCCGAACCGAAGTTGCCCTGGCCGAGCGCGAGCGGATAGCGCAGGCTCCACGGCTGCACGAGACGCACGAGCGCGTCGTAGATCGACACGTCACCGTGCGGGTGGAACTGGCCCATGACCTCGCCGACGACGCGGGTGCACTTGTTGAAGCCCTTGTCGGGTCGGTAACCGCCGTCGTACATCGCGTAGATCACGCGACGGTGCACGGGCTTGAGACCATCGCGCACGTCGGGCAGCGCGCGCCCGACGATGACGCTCATCGCGTAGTCGAGGTACGACCGCTGCATCTCGAGCTGCAGGTCGACCTGCTCGATCTTGTCGTGACGGTCGTCGACGACCGCCTTGTCGAAGGTGGGTTCGGTGGGGGTTTCTTCGTCAGCCATCAGTGGCCTTTCGTCTGGGAGGTCTCGATCCGGCCTGGCGGCCTACTCGACCAACGGGCTACTAGATGTCGAGGAAGCGCACGTCTTTCGCGTTGCGCTGGATGAAGCTGCGTCGGGATTCGACGTCTTCACCCATGAGGGTCGAGAAGATCTCGTCGGCCGCGGCCGCGTCATCCAAGGTGACCTGCAGCAGGGTGCGGGTGGCGGGATCCATCGTTGTCTCCCAGAGCTCGGTGTAGTCCATCTCGCCGAGACCCTTGTAGCGCTGGATGCCGTTGTCTTTGGGGATGCGCTTGCCGGCCGCGATGCCGTCGGCGAGCAGCGCGTCGCGCTCCCGGTCGCTGTAGACGAACTGGTGCTCGGCGTTCGTCCACTTGAGGCGGTAGAGCGGGGGCTGCGCGAGGTAGACGAAGCCGTGGTCGATGAGCGGGCGCATGTAGCGGAAGAGCAGGGTGAGGATCAGCGTCGTGATGTGCTGACCGTCGACGTCGGCATCCGCCATGAGCACGATCTTGTGGTACCGCGCCTTCTCGGGATCGAAGTCCTCTCCGACACCGGCGCCGAAGGCGGTGATCATCGCCTGCACCTCGGCGTTGGCGAGGGCGCGATCGAGACGCGCCTTCTCGACGTTGAGGATCTTGCCGCGCAGGGGCAGGATCGCCTGGAACTCGGGGTTGCGACCCTGCACCGCCGAGCCGCCGGCCGAGTCGCCCTCGACGATGAAGATCTCGCTGAGCGACGGGTCTTTGCTCGAGCAGTCGCGCAGCTTGCCGGGCATGCCGCCCGACTCGAGCAGACCCTTGCGACGGGTCTGCTCGCGTGCCTTGCGCGCGGCGATGCGGGCCTGGGATGCCTGAATCGCCTTGCGGATCACGTCGCGCGCCTGCGTGGGGTTGCGGTCGAACCAGTCGCCGAGCTGCTGGCCGGCGACGCGCTGCACGAACGCCTTGGCTTCGGTGTTGCCGAGCTTGGTCTTGGTCTGGCCCTCGAACTGCGGTTCGGCGAGCTTGACCGAGATCACCGCGGTGAGTCCCTCGCGCACGTCGTCGCCCGAGAGGTTCTCGTCTTTCTCCTTGATGATGTTCTTCTCGCGCGCGTACTTGTTGACGAGCGTCGTCAGCGCGGCGCGGAAGCCCTCTTCGTGCGTGCCACCCTCGTGCGTGTTGATCGTGTTCGCGTAGGTGTGCACCGACTCGGTGTAGCCGTTGGTCCACTGCATCGCGACCTCGAGCGAGATCTTGCGCTCGGTGTCCTCCGACTCGAAGGCGATCACCTCGGGGTGGATGAGGTCGTTCTTCTTGGTCTTGTTGAGGTACTCGACGTAGTCGACGAGCCCCTGCTCGTAGTGGTAGCTCTCGGTGACGTCCTCGTCGCCGCGCTCGTCGGTGATCGTCAGCCGCAGACCCTTGTTGAGGAAGGCCATCTGCTGGAAGCGGGCCCGCAGGGTCTCGAAGTCGAACTCGACGGTCTCGAAGATCTCCGGGTTCGGCCAGAAGGTCTGCGTGGTTCCGGTCTCGGCGGTCTCCTCGCCCTTCGCGAGCGGGGCATCCGGAACACCATGGGTGAAGCTCATGCGCCAGACGTGACCCTGCCGACGCACCTCGGTGTCGACCTCGCGCGACAGCGCGTTGACGACCGAGATGCCGACGCCGTGGAGTCCGCCCGAGACGGTGTAGCCGCCGCCACCGAACTTGCCGCCCGCGTGCAGGATCGTCATGACGACCTCGACGGTCGACTTCTGCTCCTGCTCGTTGATGTCGACCGGGATGCCGCGGCCGTTGTCGCTGACCCGCACCGAGCCGTCGCGCCGGATCCACACGTTGATCGTGTCGCAGTAGCCGGCCAGGGCCTCATCCACCGAGTTGTCGACGACCTCGTAGACGAGGTGGTGCAGACCGCGCGGGCCCGTGGAACCGATGTACATGCCGGGGCGCTTGCGCACCGCTTCCAGTCCCTCGAGGATCTGGATCTGATCGGCACCATAGCTGTCGGCTGCGACGTGGCCATTGGAGATGGGGGTGGAGGTGGTGGGTTCTTCAGGCGGCGTCGATGACATCTGGATGTGGGCTCCTGCCGATTGGTCGTGCGGTCATTCGGGGCAGGTATCTTCCGATGGGAAGGCGCGCCCGACGACCTGAGAATTCTACCAAACGAGGGGGGCCACCGGCCTCGAAATGGCCTTCTGGGGAGTTTTGCGGCCCGGGTTGACCAGATTTGCCCTGTCAGCCGTAGGTATCGCGTGGACCGCGGCCTGGAATTGATCTGGGGCCCCGTTTCCACGACGGGGCGTTCGGTCCTTCGAAGCGCACCGACTCGATCCCGGCCTCCGGGAATCGTCGAGCGATCGTCGTCGAGATCTGCGCGCGCATGAGGCGCAACTGCGTGGCCCAGGCGGTGGAGTCGCACCGCACGGTGAGCACGCCCTCCTCGATGGAGACGGGATCGGAGTGCTCGGCGGTCTCGGCACCGACCAGCTCGGCCCACGAGGCCAGCAACTCGGAGCGCGCGAGCGGGGAGGTCCAGCCCATCTTGGACGCGAGCGAGTCGATCACGTCACCGAGACCGTGCGGGTCGCGGCCGGCCGCGAACGGCACGCTCGCCCCCGGCAGCCGGGTCTCGCGCTTGCGCGCGGTGGCCGACCGGCCCGTCGCGTCACCGAAGACCCGGCGCAGGCGCAGGTAGACGGCGATGTGCTCGGGAGCCGGGGGCTCGGGGGCCGACGCCTGGCTTCCCGACGACTCGGGGCCGGACGACTCGGGGGCCGACGACTCGCGGGCCGACGACTCAGGGATGCCGCCGGTCGCGCCCTCACTCATCGTCCGTCACCACCCGGCCGGCCTTGATGCGCACGGTGTTCGCCGCCAGCGATGGCGGAACGTCGTCGTGCACCGCCGCCGTGATGAGCACCTGCTCGAAGTCGCCGACCGCATCGGCGAGACGACCCCGCCGCGACTCGTCGAGCTCGGCGAAGACATCGTCGAGCACGAGCACCGGATCGCCGGCGCTCGCTTCTCGGCGCAGAACCTCGGCCGATGCGAGCTTGAGGGCGAGCGCGAACGACCAGCTCTCGCCATGGCTGGCGTAGCCGCGGGCCGCGAGCCCGTTGAGGCCCAAGACCAGGTCGTCGCGATGCGGGCCGACGAGGGTGAGTCCCCGATCGAGTTCGGCGCGCCGGAGGCGCGCGAGCGCGGACCGGAATCCGTCGGCGACCGTGTCGAGGCCGAGTTCGCCGGAACGCACCGCGGTCTCGTCGATCGCGTCGTCATCCGTCGTCGACGCGAAGACGCTGAGCTGGCTGTCGAGCCGGGCCGCGTGATCCGCGCCGGCGATCGTCGCGTAGGCCCGGGCCACCTCGGGCGTGAGTTCGGCGACGAGCCGCGATCGGGCCACGATGATCTCCGACCCCAGGCCGACGAGCCGCTCGTCCCAGATCTCGAGGGTGCCGAGCTGGGTCTCCTTGAGCCCCGACGAACGCGCGGACTTGAGCAGGGTGTTTCGTTGGCGCAGCACGCGCTCGTAGTCGGCGATGACACCGCTCATGCGCGGCGCGCGGAGAATGAGGAGGTCGTCGAGGAATCGGCGACGACCCGACGGCTCGCCACGGACGAGCGCGAGATCCTCGGGAGCGAACAGCACGCTGGAGAAGTAGCGCGGCAGTTCGCGCACCTTGATCGGCGACCGGTTCACCTGCGCGCGATTGGCTCCGCTGCGGTTGAGCTGCACCTCGGCGAGCACCTCGCGGCCACCGTGGGCGAGGCGGGCGCGCACGATCGCGGCATCCTGTCCCTGTCGGATCATCGCGTGATCGGTCGAGACGCGGTGCGACCCCAGCGTCGAGAGATAACCGAGCGCCTCGACGAGATTCGTCTTGCCCTGACCGTTGCTGCCGACGAAGAGGTTGGAGCCAGGCTCCAGAGCGAGCTCGAGGGTCTCGTAGTTTCGGAAGTCGGTGAGGGTGAGGTGCGTGACGATCACAGGATGCGGCCGTCAGTTCTTGCGAACGGCGTGGCCACCAAACTGATTGCGCAGCGCCGCGACCGCCTTCATCGACGGGGAGTCCTTCTGGCGCGAGACGAAGCGCGCGAAGATCGCCGCGCTGATGGTCGGCACCGGGACGGCACGGTCGAGAGCGTCATGGACCGTCCACCGGCCCTCGCCGGAGTCTTCGACATAACCCTCGATGTCGCTGAACTCGGGATCCTCCTCGAGCGCCTTGACGAGCAGTTCGAGAAGCCAGGAGCGCACGACCGTGCCGCGCTGCCAGGCCTTGAAGGTGCCCGTCACATCGGTGACGAGGTCCTTGCGGTTGTCGAGGAGTTCGTAGCCCTCGGCCCAGGCCTGCATGAGCGCGTACTCGATACCATTGTGAACCATCTTCACGTAATGACCGGCACCCACCGGGCCCGCGTGCACGAAGCCCTCCTCGCGGGGCCCCTCGGGGCGCAGTCCATCGAAGATCGGCATCGCGCGCTCAACATCGGCCGGGTCGCCGCCGGCCATGAGGCCGTAGCCGTTCTCGAGCCCCCAGATGCCACCGGAGACACCGACATCCATGAATCGCAGTTCCTTTGTCGAGAGGAACTCCGCGTGGATCGCGTCGTCGGTGTAGCGCGAGTTGCCGCCGTCGATCACGAGGTCGCCGGGTTCGAGAACCTCCGCGACCTGGTGGATGACGTCGTCGGTGATCTTGCCGGAGGGCACCATGACCCAGACGATGCGAGGGGTGGGCAACGCCGCGGCGAGGTCGGCGAGGCTGGCGACATCGGTGACCGCGGGGTTGGGGTCGTATCCGGTGACCTCGACGCCGTGGGCGCGCAGGCGGGCGCGCATGTTGTTGCCCATCTTGCCGAGGCCGATGATGCCGATGTGCATGGGTCTCCTCAGACCGTCGGGCTAGCGCAGCAGCAGGTTGGGCTGCAGCAGGTAACGGTAGTTGTCGGTGCCGGGCTGATCCTTCGACGACTGGCTCGTGATGAGCACCGGCCCCGGCTTGTTCGGGTTCTCGGTCTTGGTGAACGAGATGCGCACGAACTCGGAGTGCACCGAGGCCAGGCCGTCGAGGAGGAACGCGGGCTTGAGCGAGACGACCGTGTCACTGCCGGTGAGGAACGAGTCGATCGATTCGGAGGCCTGAGCCTGCTCCGAACCGATGGCCTCGAGAGTCAGACCATCGACGGTGAAGGTGAAGCGCAGCGCGGCTTCGCGCTCGAGCACGAGCGAGACGCGACGCACGGCCTCGATGAGCTCGCCGGTGTTGAGCACGGCGTAGTTGTCGACGGTCTCGGGGAACAGTCGCTTCACCGGGGGGAAGTTGCCCTTGATGAGCAGCGACGTCACCGTCTTGCGATCGGCCTGGAACGCGATGAGCTCACGGTCGTCGGTGCTGGTGATCGCCACGGAGATCGTGCCGGAGTGTCCGAAGGTCTTGCCGATCTCGGTGAGCGTGCGGGCCGGCACGAGTGCCGTCGCCGACTCGATGCCGGAGTTGGCGGCATCCCATTCGATCTCGCGCACCGCGACGCGGTACCGGTCGGTCGCGACGAGCGAGAGGCTGTTCTCCGAGACCTCGAGCTGCACACCCGTGATGACCGGGGTGACGTCGTCACGAGAGGCGGCCACGGCGACCTGGGCGATGGCGGCGGCGAAGTCCTCGGCCTTGAGAAGTCCGCTCTGCTCCGAGATCTCGGGAAGCGTCGGGTACTCCTCGACCGGCATGCTCAGCAGAGTGAACTGACCGGAACCACAGGCGACGGTGATGCGGCCCTCGTCGGTGCTGAAGGTGACCGGAGCGTTGGGAAGCCTGCTGGCGATGTCGGCGAGCAGCCGACCTGACACGAGAACGCGGCCGGGCTCCTCGACCTGCGCCGAGATCTGAGTGCGAGCCGAGACCTCGTAGTCGAACGACGAGAGGGTCAGGCCATCGCCTTCGGCCTCGATGAGGATTCCGCTGAGGATCGGCAGCGTCGTGCGCTGAGGGAGCAGCTTGACAGCGAAGGAGACCGCCTCGCTGAAGACGTCGCGATTGACCTGGAACTTCACGTCGGTCACCCTTTCCGAACCACGCTCGTGTGGGGGTTAATACTGGCACAGGCCAGTGTGCGCGGCAGGCACAGGTTCTTTCTCTCCCTCAAAGTTCTTTAAAGGATCAATAGTCTTAACCGCTGTGCACAGTGTGGATAACTCTGCCGAACCCGCCTGATCGTTCCGAACTACAGCCGTGTAAGTTGTGGGCGCGCTCGGGATCGAGTCGGGATGAACCGGCCGCGATTGCGTGAAGAGATTTCGTCATCCACAGGAACGACTTTTTCATCAACAACACGACCGGCGTGTTCCGCAGGTTATCCACAAGGTTTCCACACCGTGTGAAAACTCCCGGTCAGGCCTTGCCGATGCGATGGTTCTGCTTGATGCGGCTCGTGAGCTCGGTGACCTGGTTGTAGATCGACCGCCGCTCCTTCATGAGCTCGGTGATCTTCTTGTTCGCATACATGACCGTGGTGTGGTCGCGATTGCCGAAGAGCTGCCCGATCTTGGGCAGCGACAGGTTCGTCATCTCGCGGCACAGATACATCGCGATCTGTCGCGCCGTGGCGACGGCCTGCGAGCGCGACGACCCGTAGAGGTCGTCGACGGTGAGCTTGAAGTACTCCGCGGTGTGGTTGATGATGTCGACCGGCGCGATGACGTTGTCCTCATCGAGGGTGATGAGGTCCTTGAGCACCGTCTGCACGAGGGCGAGGTCGACCGGCTGACGGTTGAGGTTCGCGAACGCGGTGACGCGGATGAGCGTGCCCTCGAGCTCGCGGATGTTCGACGACACCTTCGACGCCATGTACTCGAGGATCTCGTTGCCCACCTGGAGCTTCTCGCTCTGCGCCTTCTTGCGCAGGATCGCGATGCGCGTCTCGAGGTCGGGTGCCTGGACATCCGTGATGAGTCCCCACTCGAACCGCGACCGCATGCGGTCCTCGAAGCCGGTGAGGTGCTTGGGCGGCAGGTCGCTCGTGATGACCACCTGCTTGTTGTGGTCGTGCAGCGTATTGAAGGTGTGGAAGAAGGCCTCCTGCGTGGAGTCCTTGCCCTGCAGGAACTGGATGTCGTCGATCAGCAGGATGTCGATCTCGCGATACCGCGACTGGAAGACGGAGGCCCGGTTGTTGGCGATCGAGTTGATGAAGTCGTTGGTGAACTCCTCCGAGCTCACGTAGCGCACGCGGATGCCGGGATACAGGCTCTCGGCGTAGTGGCCGATGGCGTGCAGCAAGTGAGTCTTGCCGAGGCCCGACTCCCCATAGATGAAGAGCGGGTTGTAGGCCTTCGCCGGCGCCTCCGCTACGGCGACCGCCGCCGCATGGGCGAAGCGGTTCGAGCCGCCGATGACGAAGTTGTCGAAGGAGTACTTGGGGTTGAGCCGCGAATCGGACCGGCGCGTACCCGACTGCTCGACGGCGGGCGAGATCGGCTCGATGTACGACTGCTCGGCGGGGTCGACCGTCTGCTCCAGGACATCGGTCTGGATGTCGGGGTTCACCACGATCGCGAACGTCGTCACCTCGACGTCGTCACCCAGGTCGCCGATGGCGTTGAGCAGGGGAAGGCGGATGCGCTGCTCGAGCATGCCGCGGGTGAGCTCGTTGGGCACCTCCAGGTAGAGGGTGCCGGCCATGACGCCTTTGGGCTCGACCAGGCTGATGAAACCCAGGAGCTGCGGGGTGATGCGCGAATCCACGGACAGACGCGACAGGATCGTCTGCCAGATTTCTCGG
>CALRZA010000005.1:0-17103 GCA_943372535.1 Auritidibacter sp. Marseille-P8566 | reverse complement strand
CTGCTCGTCGTCGCGGTCTCGAACCCCGCTGGTGGGTCGGCCGCCGACGATGAGGCCGACGCGGCCGTCGCCTCGGCTCAGGCCGCGGCCTCCGCTGCCGCTGCTGAGGGCGCCGAGTAATCTTCCGTCGAACACCCGTCGTGGACGATCTGTGGGTCGTGGTCGGGCTCGGGAATCCCGGGCCCGGCTACGCCGGCAATCGCCACAATGTCGGTCAGATGGCGCTCGCGCAGCTGGCCGATCGGGCATCCGCGACCTTCAAGAACCACAAGGCCAACGCCTCGGTGGCCGAAGGTCGCACCGGCGGGTCGACGCCGCGTCTCGTGCTGGCCAAGCCCAACACGTTCATGAACCTGTCGGGTGGGCCCGTCGCGGCGCTGCTGCGCTTCTACAAGGTGCCGCCCGCGCGGCTCATCGTGCTGCATGACGAGCTCGACCTGCCGTTCGACACCGTGCGTCTGAAGTTCGGCGGCGGGCACGGCGGTCACAACGGCATCCGCGACACCATCGCTGCGCTCGGCACCGGCGACTTCACGCGGGTGCGCATCGGCATCGGCCGCCCGCCTGGTCGCCAGCCTGCCGCCGACTTCGTGCTCAAGGACTTCGCCGGCCCCGAGCGCGACGTGCTGCCGAACCTCCTGACCGATGCGGCGGATGCCGTTGAGGCGATCGCCGCCGACGGCCTCACGGCGGCCCAGCTCAAGTTCCACTCCCCGCGCTGACCTCAGGCGGGTCGAGCTCTCCCACGGCCAGAGCGCTCCCGCCGTTGCGGAGGACGACGCGCCGCGGAAGCCGCCGCGGCGGCCGCCCGCACGGCGTGTCATCCTCCGCAAGTGCTGCCGTTGGGCGACCGGCGACCTCGGGGGAGGGCGGTCAGCGGGCGGCCGTAGACTCGTGCGGTGACTCTCGACGGAATTTTCTCCGGGCTTTCGCGCGCCCGCACGGTCGAGAGCGCCCTCGCCGCGGCCTCTCGCAGCGCCGACTTCTCCCTCGTCGAGGGACTCAACGCGCCGCTGCTTGCGGGTCTGCTGCGCGCCGCGCCGGCGCCGCGCGCCCTGCTGGCGATCACCGCGACGAGCCGCGAGTCAGAGACCCTCGTGCGCGCTCTCGGCGCTTATCTGCCGGATGCCGTCATCACCGACTTCCCCGCCTGGGAGACCCTGCCGCACGAGCGCCTGAGCCCGAGCGCGGAGACCGTCGGCAAACGCATCGCCGCGCTGCGGGCCCTCAGCGCCTGGCAGGCCGACCCGCGGGTGCCGTTCGTTCTCGTCGCGAGCGTGCGTGCCGCGCTCCAGCCGCTCGCCGACAACCTCATGAGCATCGAGCCGGTCACGCTCGTCAAGGGCAGCCGTGGCAACGACCTCGCCGAGCTGAGCCACCGCCTCATCGACCTCGCCTACTCGCGCGTCGACATGGTCACGCGCCGAGGCGAGTTCGCCGTGCGCGGCGGCATCGTCGACGTCTTCGCGCCGACCGACGAGCACCCCGTGCGCCTCGAGTTCTTCGGCGACGAGCTCGAGGAGGTGCGCGAGTTCTCGGTCGCTGACCAGCGGTCGCTGCCGACCGAGTTGACCGAGGCGGTGCTCGCCCCGAGCCGGGAACTGCTGCTCAGTGCTCCCGTGCGGCAGCGCGCGCGAGAGATGCAGCACGAGTTCCCGAGCCTCTCGACCATGCTCGCGAAGATCGCCGAGGGCATCCCGGTCGACGGCATGGAGTCGCTGGCCCCGGCGCTCGTGGACAAGCTCGTGCCGCTCACCCACTATCTGCCCGCGGATGCCGCGATCGCCGTGGTCTCGCCCGAGCGGGTCGCGACGCGGGCGGTCAGCCTCGCCGAGACCAACCGCGAGTTCCTCGCCGCCGCGTGGAATGCCGCGACCGCGGGAGCCGAGGCGCCGATCGACCTGGATGCCGGCGACTTCCTCACCGTCGCCGCGCTGCGGGTGGCGGCGGGGTCGCGCCCGTGGTGGACGTTGAGCGGGTTTGACTCGGGCGCGCAGGCGTCAGCGGGCGCGCTGGAGCTGGGAGGATCGCGCGAGCGATCCTGCGACGCCAGCGCCGACGAAGCTCCGCTTCGTCGGACCGACGACGACACCGACGAGTACGTCCGCCTCGACGCCCGCGCCGTGACGAGCTTCGCCGGGCAGCCCGACGGCGCCCTCGGTCACGTCGCCGACCTGCTGCGCGACGGCTGGGTCGTCGTGATCGCCGCCCAGGGTCACGGGCTCGTGGAGCGCGCGGCCGATGTGCTGGCCGAGCATGAGCTCTCCGGCCGCGCGGTGGAGGCCGTGCCGGCGGATGCCGAACCGGGCGTCGCCTACCTGGTGCAGGCATCCATCGACACCGGGTTCGAGGTGCCGGACGTCAAGATCGCGGTGCTCAGCGAGTCGGAGTTCTTCGGCCGCGCCGCCGGCTACGACACCCGCCAGGTCAAGAAGCTCGCGAGCCGTCGCCGCAACGTCGTCGATCCGCTGCAGCTCAAGGCCGGCGACTTCGTCGTGCACAACACCCACGGCATCGGCAAGTTCGTCGAGCTCGTGCAGCGCGAGGTGAGCACGGGCGGCCGCAACGCGATCAAGACGCAGCGCGAGTTCCTCGTCATCGAGTACGCGCCCAACAAGCGCGGCTATCCGGGCGACAAGCTCTACGTGCCCACCGACCAGCTCGACCTGCTCACGCGGTACGTCGGCGGCGAGGCCCCGGCGCTGAGCAAGATGGGCGGCAGCGACTGGGCCGCCGCCAAGGGCAAGGCGCGCAAGGCCGTGCGCGACATCGCGGTCGAGCTCGTCAAGCTCTACAGCGCCCGCATGGCGAGCAAGGGCCACGCGTTCGGCCCCGACACCCCGTGGCAGCGCGAGCTCGAGGAGGCGTTCGCCTTCGCCGAGACCCCCGACCAGCTGACGACGATCGAGGAGGTCAAGGCCGACATGGAGCGGCCGATCCCCATGGATCGCCTGCTCAGCGGTGACGTCGGCTACGGCAAGACCGAGGTCGCCGTGCGTGCCGCGTTCAAAGCGGTGCAAGACGGCAAGCAGGTCGCGATGATCGTGCCGACGACCCTGCTCGTGCGCCAGCACCTGGAGACCTTCGCCGAGCGCTTCGCCGGCTTCCCCGTGCACCTGCGCGCGCTCAGCCGGTTCCAGACCGACAAGGAGGCGAAGGAGACCATCGCCGGCCTCGCCGACGGCACGGTGGATGTCGTCATCGGCACCCACCGCCTGCTCAGCCAGGGCATCGCCTTCAAGGATCTCGGCCTCGTGATCATCGACGAGGAGCAGCGCTTCGGAGTCGAGCACAAGGACGCCCTCAAGAAGCTCAAGACCAATGTCGACATCCTCGCGATGACGGCCACGCCGATCCCACGCACTCTCGAGATGGCGGTCACGGGCATCCGCGAGATGTCGACTCTCGCGACGCCGCCGGAGGACCGGCATCCGATCCTGTCGTTCGTGGGCCCCTACTCCGACAAGCAGGTCGCCGCCGCGATCCGTCGCGAGTTGCTGCGCGAGGGACAGGTCTTCTACGTTCACAACCGCGTCTCGTCGATCACCCGCGTGGCCAACCAGCTCGCCGAGCTCGTGCCCGAAGCGCGCATCGCGGTCGCGCACGGCCAGTTGAGCGAGGCCGTGCTCGAGCAGGTCATGGTCGACTTCTGGGAGCGCAAGTTCGACGTGCTCGTCTCGACCACGATCATCGAGACCGGTCTCGACATCGCCAACGCCAACACGCTCATCATCGACCGCGCCGACAAGTACGGCCTGAGCCAGCTGCACCAGCTGCGCGGGCGCGTCGGTCGCGGTCGCGAGCGCGCCTACGCCTACTTCCTCTACGACGAGCTCAAGCCGCTCACCGAGACCGCGCACGAGCGGCTCAACACGATCGCCGCCAACAACGAGCTCGGCGCCGGCATGCAGATCGCGCTCAAGGATCTCGAGATCCGTGGCGCGGGCAACCTGCTCGGCGGCGAGCAGTCCGGCCACATCGCGGGCGTCGGCTTCGACCTCTATCTGCGCATGATCGGCGAGGCCGTGAGCACCTTCCGCGGTGACGTCGCCGAGGGCCAGACCGAGCTGCGCCTCGAACTGCCGGTGGATGCCCACCTGCCCGAGGAGTACATCGAGAGCGAACGACTGCGGCTCGAGGCCTACCAGAAGCTGTCGACCGCCAGCGCGCCGACGGCGACCGACGACGCGATCGACCGCGTGCTCGAGGAGCTCACCGACCGCTACGGCGAGCCGCCCGAGCAGGTGCGGCACCTCGTCGCCGTCTCCCGCCTGCGCCGCGCCGCGCAGAAGGCCGGACTCAGCGAGGTCGTCGTCATGGGCGACAAGCTGCGCGTCGCGCCCGCCGATCTCGCCGACTCGATCCAGGTGCGACTGCAGCGCCTGTACCCGGGCGCGCGCTATCTCGCAGCCGGTGCCGCCGTGATCGTGCCGCTGCCGACCGAGCCGACGGATGCCCAACTCATCGAGTGGACGGGTGGCCTGCTCACCGCGATCTTCGGTACGGTCACGCCGCCGGTGGCGGCGTCTCCGGAGGGGTCGGCCCACTCGGGGGAATGAGCCGTGCTTTCGCCAGGGCGCCGATGACCTGCATGGCACCACCTCCGATGAGCATCAGGATGCCGACGACGAGAGCGGCGGTCGCGGCCCACCCCAGCCACGCTGACGTCGAGGCGACCGAGTAGAACCAGCCCGCCGACTCGTCGTCATTCTTGAGCGCGCAGGTCACGGTGGTCGCTCCCGCGGGGGCGGTGAACTGGCCGATCTCGACGCCCGCATCGGTCTCCGTGCGCGTCAGGGCGCGGGCGCCGTCGATCGCGACCTCGCTGCCGTCGGCGAGCGTCGCGGTGCAGCGGATCTGCGCTTCGGGGTTGGCGAAGAACGGGATGCGCAGGTTGAGCGGATCGGCCAGCAGCAGCAGGCGGTAGGTCGCCCCGGTCGACTCGAACTCCAGTTGGTCACCGATCTCGGCGCGATCGGAGGCGAACGCCGCCTCGGAGAACCCGCTCACGACGAGGGCGCCGGCGCCGACGACGGTGAGCACCGCACCGGCGATGAGGCCCGCGCGCGCGACGGCGAGGAACCGTCGCACCCGAGCCGCATAGTCGATCACGGCCGGCTCATCGCGGCGCCGTACTCCTGAGCCAGGGAGAAGTCCTCGCCCATACGCTGCTGCCAGCGTTTCTCGGCGGCAGGCCATTCGCCCGGCGGGATGCCGAGGGAGACGGCGTAGGCCTCGATGTCCTTGCGCCCGATCGACTTCCACGCGATGTCGTGCTGCATCGTGAGGAAGGTCTGCCACGAGACGACGTCATCCACGGTCGCTGTGTCGACGGATCCGGTGGGCATGGTCACGCCGAACTTCGACAGGAGGGCTTGCGCCGCGGGCGGCAGGTCGAATGCCTCGGCGTGTGCCGCGGCATCCGCATCCATTCCAATTGCGTTCGCGACGCCGTCAACCGTCAACCGGCCCCCCGTGCGCTCGGCAGGTGGCACCCCGATGCCGGGGGCGGCTTCGGCGGCGGCCGGCCAGTCGAGGGTGATGCGCTCGCCGAGCAGTCCGCGCACCCGCCATGCGGGCAGCTTCGTTCCGACGCTGACCAGGTGGGTGGCGTAGAACGGGGCCGAGAGTGGCGTGACGATCGCGTCCGTCGTCGTGCCGTCGGCAGCCGTGATGCGGCACCGGGCGTCGATGACCTCGGCGAGCCCGAGCATCATCGCGCGAGGCGTGAACTCGACGAACTCGGCCGTGACGGCCTCGCCCTTGCGTCGCGCGGAGTCGAGTCCCGGCGACGTGCCGCTCGTGTCCCGGCGGTCTGAGATGCCCGACGGTGGCGGCGCCACCGAATTCCACCCGAACAAGTCGACGTCGCCCCACTCGATGATCGCTGCGGAGCCGTGGATGCGAAGGGGCAGTGGCATGCCGAGTCGCACCTCGTCGACGGGGGACAGGTTCTGTCGGATGCCGAAGACCGTGCCGCCGGACTCCACGGCGAACTCGTGGCGCTCGACCGACGACTCCGAGTCGGGCAGGGTGACGCGGATGCCGACCAGGGTGCCGGGTGCAGGAGTGCCGGTGGCGAGGATCGCATCCGCGCTCGGACCGAACAGGGGACTCATGGCGACCTCCGGCTGGTGAGGTGAAGCTGTGTCACTTCAGGCTAGCCGCCGGGGGACGTGGCGTACAGGCTCAGGGGCTCGGCTCGGCAGCGACGGGCGCCTCCGGCGGCCTCGGCGGCAGCGCGATCGGCGTGCGGCGGCCATCCACGAGGTGCACGTCGTAGACGGCGCGCGGCAGGAACACCATCGACCGCCAGTCGAGCAGGAAGTGCACGACGATCGGCACGAGGATCGTGCCTGTGACCGCGTAGAGGGCCATCATCACCGCTCCGACGATCGTCGTGCCGATCACCCCGGCGATGCCCTGGTAGGCGTGCAAGGCGCCGAAGACCACGACCGAGCCGGCCACCGCGACCACTGCGCTGCCCGTGACGGCGTAGATGAGAGCTGGCAGGGCGAGACGCATCATGAGCTCCTCGGAGATTCCCGCGTTGATCGACAGCAGCCAGCCCCAGCGCAGCTCCTGGCGGTTGCGGGGCAGAAGCGCGGAGACGTCGCCGATCGCAGTGATGCCCTCGGAGCGGGCGCCGCGCACACCGATCCACGTGAGCACCACGACGACCAGCGAGAGCCCGCCGACGATCGCGACCATCGCCCAGGGTTGCGCCGCCGCGAAACCGCGAACCTCGCGGATGCCCGGCCACTGGGTCAACTCGCTGAGCAGGGCCGGCACGAACGACCAGACGAGCACGAGCACCCCGAGGGCGGGAACGCCGATCTGCAGGACCGAGTCCCGCAGCATCCTGCGGTAGAACTCCTGACGCTTCTTCGTGGTGCGGTCGCGCTTGAAGCGAGGGAAGGTGCGGCGATCGCTGCGGATGGTGCGGGCGATCAGCAGCGCCAGCATCCCGACCAGCACGACCGCGAGGATCGGCCGGGTGAGGAACCAGTCGGGATCGAGCACGGTTCATCGTCGCACGGCATTTCGGGGCGAGGGCTGCGAGAGGAGCCTTATGCTCGAACCTGACGAAAGAGAGTCCATGACCAACGACGGAGTCGGTTTCCGGTCCACCCGCGGCCCCATCCTGATCGCCCTGATGCTCACGTCGTTCCTCGTGGCGATCGAGGCGACGGTGCTGTCGACGGCGATCCCGTCGATCGTCGACGACCTCGGCGGGTTCGAGCAGTTCCCTTGGCTGTTCTCCGTCTACCTGCTGACGCAGGCGGTGACCCTGCCGATCTACTCGAAGCTCGCCGACATGGTGGGGCGCAAGCCCATTATCCTCATCGGAATCGGCTTCTTCCTGCTCGGCTCGATCCTGTCCGGCTTCGCCGACAGCATGCTCGCCCTCATCATCTTCCGGGCGGTCCAGGGCATCGGGGCCGGGGCGGTCATGCCGATCGCGATCACGATCTCGGGTGACATCTACACGGTGCAGGAGCGCGCCAGGGTGCAGGGCTACCTCGCGAGCGTGTGGGGCATCGCCGCCGTCATCGGCCCGACGATCGGCGGGCTCTTCGCGCAGTTCGACGCGTGGCGCGGCATCTTCTTCGTCAACATCCCGCTGTGCCTGCTGGCGGCGTGGATGATCGTGCGCAACTACAACGAGAAGCTCGAGAAGCGCACGCATCGCGTCGACTACGCCGGAGCCGCGCTCGTGGCCATCGCGTTCAGCGCGCTGCTGCTCGCCGTTCTCGAGGGCGGCCGCTCGTGGGCGTGGGATTCGGTCACGAGCATCGCGCTCTTCTCCGGCGGCGCGCTGCTGCTCGCGCTCTTCGTGTTCGTCGAGAGTCGCGCCGCCGAGCCGATCATCCCGTTGTGGTTGTTCTCCAACCGTCTCATCGTCGTGACCACCCTCGTGAGCTTCGGGGTCGGAGCGAGCCTGACCGGCCTCACCTCGTACGTGCCGCTCTACCTGCAGGGAGCCGCAGGGGCATCTCCGATCGTCGCGGGCTTCGCGCTCGCCACACTCACGATCGGCTGGCCGATCGCCGCGGCGGTCTCCGGGCGCATCTATCTGCGGATCGGGTTCCGGGCGACCGCCCTGATCGGTGGGCTGCTCACCATCGTGGGGTCGAGCATCATCACGGTCTTCGCGAGCACCCCCTCGGTGCTGATCGTCGCGGTGGCGTCGTTCATCATCGGGCTCGGTCTGGGACTCGTCGCCTCGCCGACCCTCATCTACGCCCAGTCGAGTGTCGAGTGGAACGAGCGTGGGGTCGTCACGGGCTTCAACCTGTTCCTGCGCAATGTCGGAAGTGCCGTGGGAATCGCGGTCTTCGGGGCGGTGGCCAACGCCGTCTTCCTCCAGGCGGGTGGCGACGCCGGCGAACCGGCCGCGATCGAGGCGGCGGCCTCGTCGGTGTTCCTCGCCGCGACCATCGTGACCGTGCTCACCTTCGTCGCGATCGCGCTCATGCCGCGCGGCCTCGTGGCGGCGACGCCCCAGCCCGCAGCCGACGTCAGCCCGGCGGCCGACGGCGTCTAGCGCCCGACGGGCGGCGGCAGGTCAGAACCCGCAGGCCGCCCACTGCCCGCGCCCGGCATCCTGAGCCTCGCGCTCGGCTGCCCGCAGTTCGGTCTGGAAGAGATCGTTCGGCTCGTAGAACACGGCCTCGGCACTGCCGCGCCGCACGAGCTCGAGATTGACGTTGGTGCCGTCGGGGGCGTAGACGAACAGCAGCGAGCGCCCGTACTGGTCGAGCGGATCCTCATCGGCGAGCACCTGCACGGCGGTGCCCTCCGGCAGCAGCGTGCGCAGCAGCATCGTCGCCTCCTCGCCCCAGCATTCGGCGTTCTCGCCGATCTCCGGGGTGTCGATGCCGAGCAGGCGCACCTTGCGGCCGTCCTCCAGGAAGAGCGTGTCGCCGTCGTGCACGTACTCGACGACGGCCGGGGTCGTGCCCGCGGGCAAGTCGGCGATCGGCGCTTCGGGCTCCGCGGTCGACTCGCTGCCGAAGGTCAGGGCGCTGAGCGAGGGGGCTCCGCGGGCGATGAGCCACACGCCGACGCCGACGAGGGCGACCAGCAGCAGCGTGATGAGGATCGTGCGGCGGGCCATGGCATCCAGTCTGACAGGCATCATGGGGGCATGACCGCGTTCATCCCCGCGCCCGCCCGCATCCCGTTGCTGTTGCGCTGGGGGCTTCGATTCGCCCAGCGTCGCACGGGAACCGACCTCCTGCCTGCCCAACTGCTCGCGTGGTATCCGAAGGCGGCGATCGGGTCGGGAGTTCTCGAGTCGCTCATCGCCCACGACGACGGCGCCCTCGACGAGCGCATGCTCAAGCTCGTGCGCATGGCCGTCTCGTTCGCGGTGAGCTGCCCGTTCTGTGTCGGCATGAACTCCGAGGGCTGGGAGAAGCTCATGAGCGAGCCGGAGCGACTCGCGGTGCAGGGCCTCGCCTCCCTCGACCGGTTCAGCGACCGAGAGGCGATCGCGATCGAGTACGCGCGGCTCATCTCGGCCACGCCACTCGCCTTCCCGGCGCCGTTCGTCAAGAAGCTCACCGCCGCGTTCACCGAGCGCGAGATCGTCGTGCTCGCGACCACGGCGGCGCAGGTCAACTACTGGGCGCGGGTGATCCAGAGCCTCGGCTGCCCGCCCGAGTGAGCGCGAGCGGATGCCAGACTGGTGCGCATGACCGAGCCCGCCGCGCCGCATCCGAAGCTCGATGAGCTCATCGCCGTTCTCGAGCGACTGCGCGCCCCGGGCGGCTGCGCGTGGGATCGCGAGCAGACCCACGAGTCGCTCGTGCAGTACCTCGTCGAGGAGACCTACGAACTGATCGACGCGATCGAGTCGGGGTCGCGCGAGGAGATGATCGAGGAGCTCGGCGACGTGCTCTACCAGGTCGTCTTCCACAGTGACATCGCCGCCGAGGCGGGGGAGTTCACCCTCGAGGACGTCGCCGCGCACATGACGGCGAAGATGATCGGGCGGCACCCGCACGTGTTCGGCGATGCGACTGCGGAGACGGCCGAAGACGTCATGGCCGTCTGGGACGACCTCAAGAAGACCGAGAAGCCGCACCGCACGAGCGCGCTCGACGGAATCCCGCAGGGGATGCCCGCGCTCGCGCTCGCCGACAAACTGCTCGGTCGCGCGCACAAGGTCGGACTCCTCGATGCCACGCTGCCGGGCGCCGTCAACGTCACCGCTGAGGACGAACTCGGCCCGCTGCTGCTCGCGATCGTCGCCTCCGCCAAGGCCAACGGCCTCGACTCGGAGCGCGCGCTGCGCACCGCCCTGCGCGAGCTGCAGCGCGAGATCGTGGCGCACGAACGCGCTGGAGCTTAGAGCGAGGGCCATTTCTGGCCCTCGCCGCGACGCCAGCGCCGACGGCCGTCCCGGCCGTCGGTTCCGCACGAGGCAGAGCGGTGCCCTCCCCGACCCGAACGGAGAGGGCACCTGAGGGCACGGCACACGGCGGCGCGTGAGCGCCAGCGACAGGCCGTCTCCCCCGGAGGAACGACGGGTTTACCCGAACCGTCGTCCTCGTTCAGTGCGGAGCCGAGGCTCCGGGCTGCGGGACCGGACCATCATCGACAGCCGCGCAGCGTCATCCACTGTACGTGACGTTTTCGGGGGACAGCGACACGCGCCTGCGAATCGACTGAGAGAATCGAGACATGGCCTCCCCGGTGAACCCCCCGCGCGGGATGCGCGACTTCCTCCCCGCCGAGAAGGCCCAGCGCGAGCGCGTGCTGGGTGTCATTCGAGACCGCTACCGGGCCCACGGGTTCGATGAGATCGAGACACCCGTCGTCGAAGACAGCGCGCGGCTGCACGCGGGGCTCGGCGGCGACAACGAGAAGCTCGCCTACGCGGTCATGAAGCGGGGCATCACGGTGGATGACCTACGCACGGCCTCCGACCCGCTCGAGCTCGCCGACCTCGGTCTGCGCTTCGACCTCACGGTGCCGCTGACCCGGTTCTACGCGAGTCACCGCGGCGAGCTGCCGACCGTCTTCCGCGCGATCCAGATCGCTCCGGTCTGGCGGGCCGAGCGCCCGCAGAAGGGCCGCTACCGCCAGTTCGTGCAGTGCGACATCGACATCATCGGCGAAGCCGGACCACTCGCCGAGGTCGAGCTGCTGTCGGCGACCGCGGCGACGCTCACCGCTCTCGGACTCGACGATTGCGTCATCCGCGTCAACGACCGTCGACTGTTGTTCAGCAGCCTCGCCGCGCTGGGCTTCGCTCCCGAGGAGTTCGACGGCGTGCTCATCACCGTCGACAAGCTCGACAAGATCGCTCACGTCGGCGTGATCGCGGAGCTGCGTGAGCGCGGCTACACCGCGGCAGCCGTCGATGCCCTCGAGGTCTTCTTCGGACGGCCTGCCGCCAGCGACCTGCCGTTCGGCGAGGACCTGATCCGCGCGTCCCTCCCCGAGGGGGTCGACCCGGTCGCGGTCTCGTCCCTCGCCCAGATCGGAGACGCCGTGACCGAGGTCGTCGGCGCGCCGATCGTGCAGTTCGACCCCTGGCTGGTGCGCGGCATGGGCTACTACACCGGGGCGATCTTCGAGGTTGCGCACCCCTCTCTCGGCTACTCTCTCGGCGGCGGCGGGCGCTACGACGGCATGATCGGCCGCTTCCTCGGCACCGACGTTCCTGCCGCCGGCTTCTCGCTCGGCTTCGAGCGGCTGGTCGAGCTGGTCGACCTCCCCGACACCTCGGGGGCGGATGCCGCGGCTCTCCTTCACGAACCCGACGTCACCCCGGCTCGCCTCGCCCGACTCCAGGCCGCGTTGATCGCGCGCGGCTCCCGTGTGCGTCTGGAGCGCAAGCCGCGCAACCTCGCCCCCCTGCTCGAGCAACTCGCCGCCTCGGGGTTCACCCGCGTGGCCACGGTCACCGCGTCGACCGAGAGCGTCGACGACCTCGAGTTCCGCCCGCTCGGCTGAGGTTGCGGGTCGAGCTCGACGAGACCTCGGGCCAGGCGGGTCGAGCTCGTCGAGACCTCGGGCCAGAGGGTCGAGCTCGTCGAGACCTCCCCGACGCGCATGTGAGGTCTCGACAAGCTCGACCCGCGATCCGAAAGCTGTTAAGATATTAACAATCATGAACGACATCATCGAATCCACCGCGTTCAAGCTCCATCGCGCAACCGTGCTGATCGACCGCATCGCCGACGACTATCTCGACCGCGAGCACGGCATCCGCTACGCGCCGTATCTGGTGCTGCTGATGGTGCGACTGCTGGGGGAGCCGAGCCAGCAGGCGATCGCCGCCGCCCTCGACGTGAGCCGCGCGAGCATCACCCAACGCGTCGGCGGTCTCGTCGAGCGCGGCCTGCTCGAGATCGGGGTCGACCCGGATGACGCGCGCGCCCACCGCGTGCGCCTCACCGAGTCGGGCCGCACGCTCGTCGACGCCGCGTGGCGCGGGCTCGAGACGCGACAGGACGGGCTCGACGAGGGGATCGACGAACCGTTGTTCGCCCAGCAACTGGACCGGCTCATCGCCAACGCGATGACGGCCCTCAGTCCGAAGGAGACCCCATGAAGCACCTCGAGTTCGCCGGCGATGGCGAGACCATCCTCTTCCTGCACGGCGGCAACGTCGCCGGCTGGATGTGGGGACTGCAGGCCCCCGCGTTCACCGACCACCGCGTGCTCGTGCCCGACTTCCCCGGGTTCGGGGCGAGCAATGACGAACCCTGGGTCTCGATCGCGGCCACGGCGGACGACCTCGCGGCGCTGCTCGACGGCACGCCCGCGCATGTCGTGGGCCTCTCGCTCGGGTCGAGCGTCGCGGTCGAGCTCGCGGCACGGCATCCGCACCTCGTCTCGAGCTTGTTCCTCGCGAGTGCTCAGCTCGCTCCGCCGCGGCGTCGCGACATGATGATGGCGCGGCTGCTGCTGCGGTTCTGGGAGCGGCCGGCCTTCTGGTCGAACCTCGCCCGCAGCTACGGGCTGCGCGGCGATGACGCCCAGCTGTTCATCGACACGGGCCTCGGCATCCGCCGCGAGACGGCCGTGACGATCTACGACGAGATCCGCCGCGGGGTTCCGGCAGCGACTCTGGCAGCGGTGCGCGCACCCGCCCTCGCCGTCGGCGGTGAGAAGGACTCGCCGGCGATCACGCGGGCGTCGATGGCGATCGCCGCCGACCTCGGGTGGGGCACCGCGATCGCTCCCGGCATGCACCACCAGTGGAACATCGAGAACGTCGAGCTGTTCAACCGATCGTTACGCGCCTGGCTCGACCGTCGCGAAGTGCACGAGAGCCTCGGGAGTAGGATCTAGACCGAATCCACCACCCCAAAACTTAGAGGAGTACCCCATGGCCGCCATCGAGGCAGTCGGCGCACGCGAGATTCTCGATTCCCGAGGCAACCCCACCGTCGAGGTCGAGGTTCTGCTCGAGGACGGCACGGTCGCCCGTGCCGCCGTTCCGTCCGGTGCCTCCACCGGGGCCTTCGAGGCGTACGAACTGCGTGACGGCGACAAGGGCCGCTACGGCGGCAAGGGCGTGCTCAAGGCCGTCGAGGCCGTGCTCGACGTCATCGGCCCCGCAGTCGAGGGCTTCGACGCCGCCGACCAGCGCCTCATCGACGCCGAGATGATCGAGCTCGACGGCACCGACAACAAGAAGAAGCTCGGCGCCAACGCGATCCTCGGTGTCTCGCTCGCCGTCGCCAAGGCCGCGGCCGATTCGGCCGACCTTCCGCTGTTCCGCTACCTCGGCGGACCCAACGCCCACGTGCTGCCGGTGCCGATGATGAACATCATCAACGGTGGCGCGCACGCCGACACCGCGCTCGACATCCAGGAGTTCATGGTGCTGCCGATCGGCGCCGAGAGCTTCGCCGAGGGCCTGCGCTGGGGCACCGAGGTCTACCACGCCCTCAAGGGCGAGCTGAAGAAGGCCGGTCAGAACACCGGTCTCGGCGACGAGGGTGGCTTCGCTCCCGACCTGCCCGGCGCCCGCGCCGCTCTCGACTTCATCGTCAAGGCCATCGAGACCGCGGGCTTTACGCCCGGCAAGGACTTCGCCCTCGGCCTCGATGTCGCGGCGACCGAGTTCTTCGAGAACGACGTCTACTCGTTCGAGAAGCAGACCCTCACGGGCGAGCAGCTCACCGCGTTCTGGGTCGGCCTCGTCAAGGACTACCCGCTCGCGACGATCGAGGACCCGCTGGCCGAAGACGACTGGGCCGGTTACGCCCACCTCACCGCCGAGCTCGGCGACAAGGTGCAGCTCGTCGGTGACGACCTGTTCGTCACCAACCCGACGCGCCTCGCCCGTGGCATCCAGGAGAAGGTCGCGAACTCGATCCTCGTCAAGGTCAACCAGATCGGCACGCTCACCGAGACGCTGGATGCCGTGAGCATGGCCCAGCGCGCCGGTTACACCGCGATCATCTCGCACCGCTCCGGTGAGACCGAGGACACGACGATCGCCGACATCGCGGTCGCCACCGACGCGGGCCAGATCAAGACCGGTGCCCCGGCCCGCTCCGACCGCGTCGCGAAGTACAACCAGCTGCTGCGCATCGAGGAGGAGCTCGGCGACGCCGCGGTCTACGCAGGCCGCTCGGCGTTCCCGCGCTTCAAGGGCTAGCACCCACGAGCACGTCGAGCCCGTCGAGATCTCCTCGGCGGGCTCGACTGCTGTCGGCAGCACCGCGGGTTACCATCGAACCCATGGCCAGGCGCACCGACACCCGACGGGTTCCCGTCACGCTGCCGCGTGAGGAGTCCGCCCCGGAGCACTGGCTGCGCACGATGCGGCTCTCGGGGTTCACGGTGCTGATGCTCGCCCTCCTCGTTCTCGCGGTGATCGTTCTGGCGCCCAACCTGCGCATCCTCATCGAGCAGCAGCAGACGATCGCGCAGCTGCGTCAGTCGGTCGCCGCCGCCGAGGCCTCCGTCGACGAGTTGACCGAGGATGTCGCGCGCTGGTCCGATCCCGCCTACATCGAGTCGCAGGCCCGAGAGCGGCTCTACTTCGTCTACCCGGGAGACATCAGCTATCTCGTCGTCGGCGAGGCCGGCGCTCCGGCGACGCGTGACGGCCTTCCGATCAGCGACACGATCCAGACGACGCAGATCGACTGGGTCTCGACCCTCATGTCGTCGGTGTTCACGGCGGGCCTCACCGATGCGCAGCCGGCCGAGTTGAACGCCCCCGCGATCGACGGTGTCGAGTGACCCGGCCGCCGTTCGACGCTCCGAGCGAGCACGACATCCGCGTGGTCTCGCACCAGTTGGGTCGGCCCGCGCGTGACGTGGTCGGCATCGCGGCGCGCTGCGCCTGCGGCAACCCGACGGTCGTGTCGACGCGCCCGCGCCTGACGGATGGCACGCCGTTCCCCACGTTCTACTACCTCACGCACCCCGCGGCGACGGCGGCCGTCTCGACCCTCGAGGCCGAGGGGCGCATGCCGCACTTCGCCGCCCTGCTCGAGGGTGACACCGCGGCGCAGTACCGCGCGGCGCACGAGCAGTACCTCGCCGACCGCGCCAGCGTGGGCGAGGTGCCCGAGGTCGACGGCATCTCGGCCGGGGGCATGCCCGATCGCGTCAAGTGCCTGCACGCGCTCGTCGGCCACGCTCTCGCGGCCGGCCCGGGCGTCAATCCGATCGGCGACCTCGCCCTCGCGGAGTGCGCGTGGTCGCCGACGGTGTGCCAGTGCACGGAGGTGGAGTCGTGAAGCGGCCGATCGCGGCGATCGTGCTGGCGGTGCTCGGGGCATCCCTGATCGTCGCCGCGCCGGCGCAGGCCGACTCGGTGCGCGACAGTCAGTACTGGCTCGATGAGTACGGCATCCGCGCCGCCTGGGCGACGACGCAGGGGGCGGGCGTGACGATCGCCGTCATCGACACCGGGGTCGATTCGAGCGTCGGCGAGCTGAGGGATGCCGTGATCGGCGGCGCGGACTTCAGCGGCCTCGGCTCGCCCAACGGCCAGACCCCGGTCGGCTCCAACGGTAGCGAGCACGGCACGATGGTCGCGAGCCTCGCGGCCGGCCGCGGCACGAGCGCGAGCAACGGCGTGATCGGGGCGGCCCCGGCGGCGTCGATCCTGGCGATCTCGATCGGCTTCGGTGAGGGCCGTGCCTCCTCCGACGACCAGATCGTCGAGGCGGTCAGATGGGCCGTCGACAACGGCGCCGACATCATCAACATGTCGTTGACCCGCAACACCCTCGACTGGCCCGAGAGCTGGGATGACGCCTTCCTCTACGCCATGGAGAACGACGTCGTCATCGTCGCGGCTGCCGGCAATCGCGGCAGCGGCACGACGGTCGTCGGTGCTCCGGCCACGATGCCGGGCGTGCTCACGGTCGCCGGAGTCGACTCGAGCGGCCAGGCGAGCTTCGACGCGTCCTCCCAGGGCATCACGATCGGCGTCGCGGCCCCCAGCGAGGACCTCGTCGGCGTCGTCCCCGGCGGCGGCCACACCCGCTGGAACGGCACGAGCGGCGCGACCCCGATCGTCGCCGGCGTCGTCGCGCTCGTCATGGCGGCGCATCCGGGGCTGGATGCCGCCAACGTCATCAACCGCGTCGTCTCGACCGCGCGTGACGCGGGCACTCCCGGCACCGACCCGATCTACGGGTTCGGCCTCATCGACGCGCAGGCGGCGGTGACCGCCGCGGTGCCGATCGTCACCGACAACCCCATGGGTGAATTCTCCGACTGGATCACCCTCTACCGGCGAGCGGATGCCACGGCCGCCCCGACCCCGCTGCCCACGGTGGCGCCCACCCCGGCTCCCATCGCGAGCGGTCCCACCGACCCTCTCGGCACCCTCCTGCCCACCGTCGGCCTGTTGCGCGATGCGGGCATCCCGCTCGCCGTCTTCGTCGGCTTCGCCGCCCTGCTGCTCTGGCTGGTTCTCGCGGCCGTGCGGCGCGTCAAATCGGCGCGTCGGACGGAGTAAAGTGGGGGCGTCCTTCTACTCAGAGAGTCTTCACGTGCCCAAAATCCTGATCGTCGGCGGCGGCTATGCCGGTTTCTACACGGCCCTCAAGCTCGAGAAGTGGCTTCGACGGGGTGAAGCCGAGGTCAGCTTGGTCGACCCTCTGC
>CALRZA010000004.1:0-19196 GCA_943372535.1 Auritidibacter sp. Marseille-P8566 | reverse complement strand
CGCGACGGGACTGGCGCTGCCTGACGCGTTCTTCCACGGGGCGGCCGCCACGCTGCAGGCCAAGCGCGACCTGCTGAGCGCGGGTCTGACCGCCTCGGGCTTCGTCGTCTCCCTACCCCAGGCGGGCTACTTCGTGATCGCGGATGCCGCTCCGCTCGGCGTCACCGACGCCGCCGACTTCTGCCGCGCCCTCCCCGCCCTCGCCGGGGTCGTCGCCGTGCCGGTCACCGCGTTCGTGCACGAGGAGCACCGCGCCGAGTACTCCTCGTTGCTGCGCTTCGCGTACTGCAAGCGGCTGGACGTGCTCGAGGCCGCCTCGCAGCGACTGGGCGATCTGCGGCGAGCCTGACCGAGCGGCTTCCGAGTCGGAGTCAGACCCCACTCAGGCCGGGACGGGCACCGCGACGAGCGGCAGGGTCACGCTGAACTGGGTGCCGACACCCTCTTCGCTCTCCACGCCCATGAGGCCGTGGTGGGCGGTGACGATCGCCTTGGTGATCGTGAGCCCCAGCCCGACGCCGGGAACGGCGTTGCGCGTCGCGGTCGTCGCCCGGAAGAAGCGGGAGAAGAGCTTGTCGAGTTCCGACTCCGCGATTCCCATGCCGGTGTCGCGCACGGTGATGACCGCGCCGCGCTCGTCCATCCCGAGGGCGAGCGTGACGGTGCCGCCGCGCGGCGTGAACTTGATCGCGTTCGACATGAGGTTGTCGACGGCCTGGCCGAGCCGCACGGGGTCGCCGTGCACGACGGCCCGCTCGTCGGGGAGCACCTTGACGAGCTCGATCCCCGCGTTGTCGGCAATGGGGCGCGCGGTCTCGATCGCGGCATCCAGGATCGTGTGCAGCTCGAGGTCGCGGGTGTCGAGCGGGAACTTGCCCGACTCGACCTGGGCGGTGAACAGCAGGTCGCCGACGAGGCGGAGAAGGCGGTGCGCGTTGCGCTCGGCGACGGCGAGGTACTGCAGGTGCTCCTCGGACAACGGGTCGTCCTCGTCGTCGCGCATGAGCTCGAGGTAGCCGAGGATCGAGCTGAGCGGCGTGCGCAGCTCGTGCGAGATGAGTCCGACGAACTCGTCCTTGAGGCGCGAGACCTCCTTGGCCTGGGTCATGTCGGAGGCCACGAACAGGTAGCCGACCGTCTCGCCATCGCCGTTGACGCGCTTCGTCACCGACAGCATCACGGGCACCTGGCTGCCGTCACGGCGGCGGTAGGTCCACTCGCGGCTCTCGGCGTGGCCGAGGCGGGCGTTCTCGACGAGAGCCGAGAAGCCCGGGTTGAGCACCGTCTCGCCCGGCGGGTAGTTGAGCTCGCGGGCCCAGTCCTCGAGCTCCTCCTCGAGGTGGAAGTCGAAGATGTGCATGATGTCCTGCACCTCCTCGGCCTCGTAGCCGAGGATCTTGGTGGCGCCGGGGTTCCACGCGTCGATGAGGCCCGTCGTGTCAGCGCCGATGACGGACTGCTCGGTGACGGCCGCCCACACGCCGCGGAACAGCCGGTCGGCGGCGCGGTACTTCGCCTCGCTCTCCTGCAGCTGGGCCGCGTACTCGACGGTGCGCTGCAGCATGCGCTCCTTGTCGTCGGCGAGCTGCTTGATCGAGTGCACCTGACGTCGCGCCTGGCGGGAGAGTTCGTTGATGATGCCGCCGGCCAACGTGAAGACCATCGTCGTGAAGAGGGCGCGGGTGAGGTCCTGACCGGTCGGGGCGGCGATGAGCCCGAGACTGGCCGGGAGCACGAAGACGACCGCGGTGCTCAGCGCCACGTAGACGATGAAGCGACGCCCGTTGCCCGACGCGAGCCAGACGACCGGCAGCAGCAGCATGGCGGTGAAGGCCGACTCGATCGCCCCGGTGCCCGCCCGGAAGAAGGCGATGGCGAGCACGTCGATCGTCGGAACCAACATGATGATGCGTTCGAGGCGGGAGTCGACGGTCACCATCCACGAGAGGATCGTCGCGACGACGAGCAACGCGAGGCCGGTGATGAACGAGGGCACGTTCGAGACCTCGATCCCCGGCACGAGCACGACGGCGACCGTCGCGATCACGACGGCGACCGTCGTCGCCGACTGCTTGACGAACGGCGTGGGCCGGTCGAGCGAGTCGGTGATGAAGTTGCGCAGTCGCGCCGGAATCAGACTCACCGCGGTTCCTTGCCGATCGACAACCACGCCGTCAGGTCTCGGGGGCTGAAGGGCTTGGCCATGAAGTGATCGGCACCGGCATCCACACCCAGCTGACGGGCGGTGTCGTCGACGGACGCCGTGAGCAGCAGGATGCGGATGTCGCCCAGGCTCGGATCGGACTTCACCGCCCGGCAGACCTCCACCCCCGTCATCTCGGGCATCGAGATGTCAAGGATCGCGAGGTCGGGATTCTGCTCCCGGATCGCGGCGAGGGCGGCGACCCCGTCGTTGACGGAGGCGACGAGGTCGAGGCCGGACTTGCCGACGGCGATGCGAACGAGGTCGCGGATGTCGGAGTCATCGTCGGCGATGACGACGGTGTGGGTCATGCGGCACCTCGCTCGGTCACGGTGTCCTTGAGCACCTGGCGCACCTGAGCTCCCGTGAAGGGCTTGGGCAGGAAGGCGTCGGCGACGGGGAAGTCGTTGGAGTCGAGCACCGACGAGACGGCGATGCGGGTGTCGGGGCGCTCGAGCCGCAGGCGCTCGATGAAGTCGCCTCCGGGCATCCCCGGCAGCACGAGATCGACGAAGGCGAGGTGGAAGTCGATGTCGCCGTAGGCGGCGATCGCCTTCTCGGCGGTCTCGACGGCGACCACGCGGCATCCCACGCGCTGGAGGTGGCCGGCGAGCAGGGCGGCCTGGTCGGGGCTGTCCTCGACGACGAGCACGGTGATCACTTCGCTGGGGGCCCACGGTCGCGTCATGATGGCGGCGTCGCTCACGAGATGTTTCCGGAGTCGCGGATGACCTCGAGCGGCTCACTGTACGAGCCCGGGCCGAATCTCGACCACGCCCGCGCCGTGGCTCGCACGAACTCGGGGTCGAGCTCCTCGGGCGACTGGCCGTAGACCGCGAAGGTCTCGAGCATGGTGAGCTTGGTGTCGAGGTGGTTGTCGATCGGGACGAAGCGCGTGGGGCGGAACTCGACCGTCGCCGAGCTGCCCTGGTAGGTCGCGACGAGGTGGACGTTGCCCGTGCTGATCATGGTCGCGTCGTAGACGGCGCGGTGGTCGGGGTCGTTGTCCGCGCCGGTGTTGACGTAGACGACCGTGGGGGCGAGCTCGTCGACCGACTTGCGGATGGCATCCACGATGAGCGGCTCGTTGGCCAGCGACTTGGGCGTGAAGTCCTCGAGGCGCATCTCGGCGCCGATGATCGCGGCCGACTGGGAGCACTGGTCCCACGCCCCGCGGATCGTGCCGTTGTCGCCGCGGGAGAGGGTGAGGATCGTGACGGGATCACCGGCGGCCGCGTGGGCCGCGATGATGCCGCCGACGCCGATCTCGACGTCGTTGGGGTGCGCTCCGATCGCGAGCACGATCTGACGCTGCGGAGCACCGGCGGCCGCGGCGCGCGCCGCTTCGGCCAGGCGCGTGACGTGGGCGATGAGGTCGGACGACGAGACGGGCTTCTGCAGGAACTCGTCGGCCTGACTGCGCAGCGCGGTGAGGGCGTAGTCGAGCGAGGCGTGGGCGGTCATGACGATCACGGGGATGCCGGGCCGCACCTCGCGGATGCGCGTCATGAGGTCGAGGCCGGTCATGCCGGGCATCTCGATGTCGGTGATCACGACGTCGGGCACGAAGTCGAGGACGGCCTGCACCGCCAGGCGCGGATCAGGCACGACCATGACGACGCAGTCGCGCTTCTCGAGCACCTTCTGCGTGAACATGGCGACGTCTGGGTCGTCCTCGATCACGACCACACGGATCTGCTCTGACATCCCGTTTTCCCCCTCCGGAAGCTGTCCCCCTCACACTATCGGCGTACCCCGCCGAAATGTTCGTGAAGTTGACCCCCAATTGGCGGGACTCTGCGGAACCCCGTTCTCAGCGCTCGACGACGCGAAAACGCCTCAGGGTGAGGGCCGGATTCGTCCCCCGAACGCCCGCGATCCGCTCGAGCGAGACGTCGGCGACAGCGATGCCGTGCTCCTCCCCGATCGTCGCGAGCTCGACCCCCATCGGGTCGACGATCATGCTGTTGCCGGCGCCGATCGGCGGGGCATGATCGGCCGCCGCGACGTAGATCGTGTTCTCGATCGCGCGGGCGGTGACGAGGGTGCGCCAGTGATGCTCCTTGAGCGGTCCGCGCACCCACTCCGACGGCACGGCGACGAGGTCGGCTCCCGCATCCACGAGGCGGCGGGTGACCTCCGGGAATCGCAGGTCGTAGCAGGTCTGGAGTCCGACCGTGACCCCCTCCCACTCGAAGGTCTGCGGATTCTCGATGGCCCCGGGCATCACCCAGTCGCTCTCGCGGTGGCCGAACGCGTCGTAGAGGTGCAGCTTGCGGTAGGTCGCGACGACCGCGCCGGCGGGGTCGAGCGCGACGACGGTGTTGGCGACACGCGCCGCGTCGTCCGTCGCCTCGATGAACCCGGCGATCAGGTGGATGCCCGCCTCCCGCGCGATCGTCGCGAGCCCGGTCACGAACTCGCCGTCGAGGGACTCGGCCGCGGCCACCCAGTCGGGACCCATCGTGGGCGTGAAGTACGACGAGTACTCGGGGAGCACGACGAGACTCGCCCCGCGCGCGACCGCGGCGGTGACGAGGGCGCGGGCGCTCGAGAGATTTTCGCCGCGGTCGGCACCGGGCGCGAACTGGGCGACCGCGATCAGACTCACGCCTCGCGCCACCACGCGTCGAACATCGTCACGGGCTCGGCGCGCTTGTGCCGCGTGGCGAGGTAGCGGGCCTCGATCGTCTCCGCGACCGCGGGGTCGATGTCGAGGCCCTCGAGGAAGTCGTCGATCTGCTGGTAGGTGAGGCCGAGGTTCGCCTCGTCGGTCTGACCCGGGTTGTCGTCGAGAAGGTCGGCCGTGGGCGCCTTGAGGTAGAGCCGCTCGGGCGCCTCGAGGTGCATGAGCAGCGAGCGCCCCTGGCGCTTGGTGAGGCCCGAGAGCGGGAGGAGGTCCGCTCCCCCGTCACCGAACTTCGTGAAGAAGCCCGTCACCGCCTCGGCCGCGTGGTCGGTGCCCACGACGAGGTAGCCGAGCTGGCCGGCGAGCGCGTACTGCGCGATCATGCGGGCGCGGGCCTTCACGTTGCCCTTCGTGAAGTCGGTCATCTCGGCGCCGGTCGCGTCGAGGTACTCGGCCTCGAATCCGTCGACGCCGCGCTGGATGTTGAAGGTCACCTCGCGGTCGGCGCGGATGAAGTCGAGGGCGAGTTGGGCATCCGCCTCGTCCTTCTGCACCGAGTAGGGCAGGCGCACGGCGATGAACTCGGCGGTGCCGCCCACGGCCCGCACCTCCTCGACGGCGAGCTGGCAGAGCCGCCCGGCGAGCGAGGAGTCCTGCCCGCCGCTGATGCCGAGCACGAGCCCTCCGGCGCCGGTGGCGGTGAGGTAGTCGCGCAGGAACGCGATGCGCGATCGGATCTCGCTGGCGGCATCCACGCTCGGTCGCACGTTCAGTTCGCTGATGATCTGGGCCTGACGCTCTCGCATACGACGAATCTACTCGGGGCGCGGGTCGCGTGCAGGTGAGGCTGCCGCCCCCTCCGGGCCACCGATCGATCGCTGGCCCGGAGGGAGGGCGTCACGCCGCGGTGAGCTGCGGTTCCTCCACGAGGTACCGGGTGTAAGCGGTGATCGTCAGGAACGTCGGGAAGTCCTCCTCGAGCGTCACGGCCCGGAAGACCTCGGCGGCCTCCGCGAAGCGGTTGCCGGGGTCGCCGCCGAACTGCGCCAGCGCGGCCGCGAGCTCGCGCTCCACGACGCCGCGCGTGATGAGGGTGCCCTCCGCGGTGACGACGCGCTGGTGCATCCACTGCCAGAGCTGGCCGCGGCTGATCTCGGCGGTCGCCGCATCCTCCATGAGGTTGTCGATCGCCGCAGCGCCGACCCCGCGCAGCCAGCTCTCGAGGTAGCGCAGCGCGATCGCCACATTGGCGCGCACGCCCGCATCGGTGACGGTGCCCTCGATCCGCAGGTCGAGCAGATCGGCGCCGGTCACCTGCACATCGTCGCGCCGACGGTCGAGCTGGTTCGGCTTCTCCCCCAGCACGGCGTCGAACTGGGCCCGCGCGGTCTCGACGAGGTCGGGATGGGCCACCCAGGTGCCGTCGAACCCGTCGCCCGCTTCGCGCTTCTTGTCCGCGGTCACGGCCGCGAGCGCGCGCTCGGTCACCTCCGGGTCTCGTCGGTTCGGGATGAACGCGCTCATGCCGCCGATGGCATGCGCACCCCGCTTGTGGCAGGTCGAGACGAGCAGCTCGGTGTAGGCGCGCATGAACGGCACCGTCATCGTGATGCTCGACCGATCCGGCAGCACGAAGCTCGCGCCGCGACCGCGGAAGTTCTTGATGATCGAGAAGATGTAGTCCCAGCGGCCGGCGTTGAGGCCGGCGCAGTGGTCGCGCAGCTCGTAGAGGATCTCCTCCATCTCGAAGGCCGCCGAGATCGTCTCGATCAGCACGGTCGCGCGGATCGTGCCGTGCGGGATGCCGAGGGCGTTCTCTGAGAACGTGAACACGTCATCCCACAACCGTGCCTCGAGGTGGTTCTCGATCTTCGGCAGGTAGAAGTACGGTCCGCGCCCGCCGTCGATGAGGGCCTGGGCGTTGTGGAAGAAGTAGAGCCCGAAGTCGACGAGGGATCCCGACGCCGGCGAGCGCAGGCCCGCACGGTCGGTGAACCGCAGGTGCTTCTCGACGAGGTGCCAGCCGCGCGGCCTCATCACGATGGTCGGCGTCGTCTCGCTCAGGCGGTACTCCTTGCCCTCCTCGCTCGTGAAGTCGATGCGGCGTCGGATCGCGTCGGCGAGATTGAGCTGGCCGCCGATCACGTTGGCCCAGATGGGGCTCATCGCGTCCTCGTGGTCGGCGAGCCACACCTTGGCGCCCGAGTTCATCGCGTTGACCGTCATCTTGCGATCCGTCGGGCCGGTGATCTCGACGCGGCGGTCCTCCAGACCGGGGCCCGCTCCCGCGACGCGCCAGTCGGCATCCTCGCGGATCGGGGCGGTCTCGGTGAGGAAGCGCAGGTCGCGCCCGTTCTCGATGTGCTTGCGCTGGTGCATGCGAGCGGCGAGGCGCTCGTGGCGACGACCGGCGAACTGGTCGTGCAGTCGGGTCAGGAAGCGCAGGGCCTCCGGGGTGAGGATCTCGTCGAAGCGCTCGTCGAGCGGTCCGAGGATCTCGATGCGGGGGGTGGTCATGATGATCTCCAGGTTTCGATGGTGCCGGTCAGTGCTGGAACTGTGCGGTCTCGGTGCTGCCCACGAGCGCGAGGGTCTCGCTGTCGGGGTTGAGCGCGGTGGCGATGCGGTCGAAGTAGCCCGTGCCGACTTCGCGCTGGTGGCGCGTCGCCGTGTAGCCGTCCTTCTCGGACGCGAACTCGGCCTCCTGCAGCTCGACATAGGCGCTCATGTGCCGCTGTGAGTAGTCGCGCGCGAGCGTGTACATCGAGTGGTTGAGGGCGTGGAATCCCGCGAGGGTGATGAACTGGAAGGCGTAGCCCATCGACGCGAGTTCACGCTGGAACGTCGCGATCGTCGCGTCGTCGAGGTGACTCTTCCAGTTGAAGCTCGGGCTGCAGTTGTAGGCGAGCTTCTTGCCGGGGAACTCGCGGTGGATGCTCTCCGCGAACGTGCGCGCGAGCTCGAGGTCGGGCTCGGCCGACTCCACCCAGAGCAGATCGGCATAGGGGGCGTAGGCGTGTCCGCGCGCGAGCACCGTGTCGATGCCGGGGGTCGTGCGGTAGAACCCCTCGCTCGTGCGGTCGCCCGTGAGGAACGGCTTGTCGCGGTCATCCACGTCGCTCGTGATGAGGTCGGCCGCGAGCGAGTCCGTGCGCGCGACGATGATCGTCGGCACGCCCGCGACGTCGGCCGCCAGGCGGGCGGCATTGAGTGTGCGGATGTGCTGGCCAGTCGGGATGAGCACCTTGCCGCCCATGTGCCCGCACTTCTTCTCGCTCGCGAGCTGGTCCTCCCAGTGCACGCCCGCGGCTCCCGCCTCGATCATCGAGCTCATGAGCTCGTAGGCGTTGAGCGGTCCGCCGAAGCCGGCCTCGGCGTCGGCGACGATCGGGGCGAGCCAGTCGATGGTCTCGCGGGTCGAGCTCGTCGAGACCTCCCCCGAGCGCTCCGCATGCTCGATCTGCTCGGCGCGCAGCAGCGCGTTGTTGATGCGGCGCACGACGGCCGGCACGCTGTTGGCCGGGTAGAGGCTCTGGTCGGGATAGGTCTGGCCCGAGAGGTTGGCATCGGCGGCCACCTGCCAGCCGGAGAGGTAGATCGCCTTGAGCCCGGCGCGCACCTGCTGCACCGCTTGGTTGCCGGTGAGGGCGCCGAGGGCCGGCACCCAGTCCTCCTCATGGATGAGGCGCCACAGGTTCTCGGCACCGCGGCGGGCGAGCGTGCGCTCCTCCCGAACCGAGCCGCGCAGCGCGATGACATCCTCGGCCGAGTAACTGCGCTCGATGCCGTTCCAGCGGGCGTCGGTCTTCCACTCGGTCTCGAGCTGGGCGGCGGTCTGCCTCTGGTCGCCGGGGCGCTGGCCGAGGGGCGGGGTGGGGTGGGTGGTCATCGGAACTCCTTCGTCGGTGCGGGTCGTACTTCGACTCTGCGCGGTCCCCGAGCGGTCTTCACCGAGAAAGTCCGCAGAAGAACGGCTATTCTTCTGCCACGCCGAAGAACGAGCCCAGGAGGTGCCGGATGACGCGATCCGACCCGGTCAGTGCCGCCGAGGATGGGGACATGCTCGATTCCCTGACCATCGGCCGCCGCATCCGCCAACTGCGGTCGGATCGCGGACTCACGCTCGACGACCTCGGCGCGGCCCTGAGCCGGGCGCCCTCGCAGGTGAGCGTGATCGAGAACGGCAAGCGCGAGCTCAAGATCGGCGAGGTGCAGAAGCTCGCGCGCATCCTCGGGGTCTCCCTCGACGAGCTGCTCAGCCCCGAGGCGCCGTCGAAGCGCGCCGCCCTCGAGATCGCCCTCGAGCGGGCCCAGCGCGGCCCTCTGTACTCGGCACTGCCCCTGCCCGCGCTGCCGGTGCGCAAGTCACTGAGCGATGAGGCCATCGAGACGATCCTCGGACTGCACGACGAGCTGCAGCGCCTCCACCGCGAGCGCGCCGCGACTCCTGAGGAGGCCCGCCGCGCCAACACCGAGCTGCGCCGCGCGATGCGCAAGCGCAACAACTACTTCGCCGATCTGGAGGCGACGGCCAAGACCCTCCTCGCTGCCGTGGGCCACGCGGGTGGTCCGCTCTCGCAGCGCGTCGCCTCCGACCTCGCCGCCCACCTGGGCTTCTCGCTGCACTACGTCAGCGACCTGCCCGGCTCCACCCGCAGCGTGACCGACCTGAAGAACAACCGCATCTACCTCCCGGTCGGGCAGGGCGCGGGGGCCGACCCCCGCACGACCCTGTTGCAGGCGCTGGCCAGCCACGTGCTCGGCATCAGCGAGCCGCAGGACTACGCCGACTTCCTGCGGCAGCGCGTCGAGACCAACTACCTCGCCGCCGCCCTGCTCGTGCCCGAGACGTCGGCCGTGGAGTTCCTCACGGCCGCGCGCGATGCCCGCGAGCTCTCGGTCGAGGACCTGCGCGACACCTTCGCCGTCACCTACGAGACGGCGGCCCACCGGTTCACGAACCTGGCGACGCAGCACCTGGGCATCCCGGTGCACTTCCTCAAGGTGCACGAGAGCGGCACCCTGTCGAAGGCCTACGAGAACGACAACGTGGCCTTTCCCACCGACGTGCTCGGGGCGGTCGAGGGTCAGGTCGTCTGCCGGTTCTGGAGCGCCCGCCGGGTCTTCGACATCGACGACCGCTTCAGCCCGTACCACCAGTACACCGACAAGCCGTCGGGCACCTACTGGTGCACCTCGCGCATCCAGTCGACCAGCCGGGGCGAGTTCTCGGTGAGCGTGGGAACGCCGTTCGCGCACGTCAAGTGGTTCCGTGGCCGTGACACCACGCACCGGTCCACCTCGACGTGTCCCGATGAGGGATGCTGCCGCCAGCCTCCCGCCGACCTCGCGAGCCGCTGGGCCGGGCAGTCACTGCCGAGCGCGCGCCTCAACAGCTCGCTGCTCGCGGCGATGCCCGCCGGGATCTTCCCCGGGGTCGACTCGACCGAGGTGTTCGAGTTCCTCGAGGCGCACGCGCCGAGCTGAGCGGTCGACGCCCGGCTCAGCTCAGGGCCGGTCAGCTCAGCGCCGCTCAGCTCAGCGCCGCTCAGCTCGGCGCCGCTCAGCTCAGCTCAGCTCAGGGCCGGCATGACCTCGCGCTCGAAGAGCTCGATGCCGCTGCGGTCGTAGGCCGCCTCGGCGAAGTAGTGGATGCCGTAGCCGAGTCCGCGCGCGGTCATGTCGGTCAGGCGCTCCACGACCTGCTCCGGCGTGCCCACCGCGAGCGCGTCGGGACCGAAGTTCTGCGCCCGGTAGGCCTCCGCCTTCTCGGCGCCGATGAAGCGCGAGAGGCGGTCGACGATCCGCGCGACACGATCCTGCACCTCGGCCTCCGTCGCCCCGATGACGGTGTTGTAGTTCGCGCTGCGCGTGATCGCGTCGAAGTCGGTGCCGAGATCGGCGCAGTGACCGCGCAGCAGCTCGCTCTTCGCGTCGAACTCAGCGGGAGTGCCGGCGTAGTTCGTGTACTGCGCGTACCGCGCCGCGATGCGCAGCGTCACCTTCTCGCCGCCGCCGGCGACCCACAGCGGGATGCCGCCCTCCTGCAGCGGCAGCGGCCTCACGATCGCGCCGTCGACCTGGTAGTACTCGCCCTCGAGGGTCGCGGTGCCTGTCGTCCACGCCTGGCGCATGATCTCGACGCCCTCCCGCAGACGACCCAGGCGCTCCCGCACCTCGGGGAAGCCATAGCCGTACGCGCGCCACTCGTGCTCGTACCAGCCGCCGCCGATCCCCATCTCGGTGCGCCCGCCCGAGATGATGTCGACCGTGGCGGCGACCTTCGCGAGGTACGCCGGGTTGCGGTAGCTCATGCACGTGCACATCTGCCCGAGGCGGATGCGCGAGGTGGAGGCCGCGAAGGCCGCCATCAACGTCCACGCCTCGTGGGTCGCCTCCTCGGTCGGCACGGGAACGGTGTGGAAGTGGTCGTAGACCCACAGCGACTCCCACGGTCCCGCATCCGCCGCCTGAGCGAGGCCGTTCATCACCGCCCAGTGATCCGTCGGTTCGATGTCGACGAGGTCGTGGCGCCAGCCCTGGGGAATGAAGAGTCCGAATCGCATGGGGCCAGCCTACGCACCGCGCCCGTGCGGGCGGCCGGGCCGCTGCTCCGCGGCGACGAGGCCGATGTGCGAAAAGCGAAACCGTCCGACACACCGGAGGCCCGCCTGAGTGGTGTCGCCCACTATGGTGCGGGATCATGGGCTGTGGATGACCGCAACCGACCCTGGTTCCTGCGACGCGTGAGCATCGAGGACAGCCCCGTGCGCATCGCGCTGGGCGCCTGGTTCCGTCATCGTCCCGTCGCGATCCGCTTCGTCGCCCTGCTGACGCTCGTGATCGGCGTGCTCTACTTCGTGGCCCGCGCCGGCAGCGGGATCGATGTGCACCCCGTCTACTTCGCCGCCCTGTACACCGCTGAACTGCTCGGCTTCATCGCGTTCGCCATCCTCGTCGCCGAACTGTGGTCGGAGCCCCGCGTGCGCCGGCCGGCTCCCCTCGACGTGCTCGTCGACGTGATCGTCACGATCGACACCGACGATGTGGATGTCGTCGAGCCGGCGATCGTCGGCGCCCTCAGTCTGCGCGGGCGCACCTTGCTCCACATCGTGGGCGAGGGCCAGCGCCCTGCCGTGCGCGCGCTCGCCGAGCAGTACGGCGTCGAGTACCGCACCTCGGAACCGGGGCGGGCCGCGGCGGTCAACGCGGTTCTGCCCGACCTCGAGGGCGACCTCGTCCTCCTGCTCGACGCGCGCCACGTCGCCGCCCCCGACCTTCTCGAGGCCCTGAGCGGCTACTTCACCGACCCCGGCACCGTGCTCGTGCACTCGGGTCGCGCTGTGCGCATCGGGGACGTCGAGACCGACGACTCGGTCGTGCCGCCCTTCGCGACGACCGAGACGGCGCTGTGGGACGGCTCCGCCGCCCTGATCCGTCGCACGGCCCTGCTCGAGATCGGCGGAATGGCGTCGAGCACCTCGACGCCCCACCTCGAGACCGCTCTGCTGCTGCAGCGCGTCGGCGGCCACGTGCGCTACCACCACGAGGCCCTGGTGCAGGGGGCCGGCGTCGATCGCCCCGAGAACTCGTCAGCGGGCGTGCTGCGTCGGGTGACCTCGGCGCGCGGCGGCTGGCCGCAGCGCATCGCCGACTTCGGCACCCTCATCGCCGCACTCGGGCCGCTCCAGCACCTCGTGCTCTTCGCGGCTCTCGTTCTGGTCGCCCTGCCGGGCATCGAGCCGCTCACCCAGCCGGGCGCGCTCATCGCGGTGCTCTGGGTGATGTGGGCGGCGCTCTCCTGGGTCGGCGCCATCGCTCTCGGCCGCGGCAGCCGCGGAGTGCATCGCGGACTCATCGACCTGACGCCGGCCATGATCGCCACGGGGGTGCCCCTGACGATGTACGGGATGGTGATCGCCGTCATCCTGGTGCGCGTCGGCGACTCGGTCTCGACCTTCTTGGGCGGGCCGTCGTTCCTGCCGCCGATCGACGCGACGACCCTCATCGTTCTGGGAATCATCGGCGCCGCCGCGACCTACGTCATGCTGCGCTATGTGGGTCTGCTGGAACGGGGCCCTCGCCAGCGTCGGCTCTGGCGGTTCGCCGTCGACCTGCGTGGCAGCGTCGATGGGGTCGCCGCTCGGTGCATCGACCTCCACCAGTCGGGCGCCTCCTTCCTGCTGCCTCGGGGCGAACTCGCGATCGGCGATCGGGTCGCGATCGAGATCGAGTGCCGCACGGTCGACGACGTCGCTTCGACGGCTCGGGGCGAGCTGCGCATCACGTCGGTTCAAGCCGCGTCGTCATCGGGCTCGACCGTGCGCATCGGTGGGCCGGTCGAGTGGGACACCCCGGCATCCCGGCGCATCGTCATCGAGTACTGCTACGTCGCGCAGCCCTACACCGTGCGCACGGGCAACGAACGGCACGCCCGACTGCCCGTCGAACTGCACGCCCGGGTCGGCGGCCTGACGGCGCGCTGTATCGACATGAGCACCGAGGGCGCGGCGTTCATCGTGTCCGAGAGCGTCTGGAAGGTCGGCGAGACGGTCGTGGCCGAGGTGCAGCTGGTCGACGGCACCCTCGCGCAGGGCTTCCTCCAGGTACGCACGATCGTGCCGCAGGAGAACGGCCGGGTGCGGCTCGGCGGCCTCGCCTCATGGAACGAGACGTCCTGGCTCGAGCGCTACGCGACGATCAAGCGCGACGGCGACACGCCGGCGGCCAGCTGACCATCGCCCCGACCGGCGACGCGCCGACGGCATCACGGCGGTCGGCTGGCAGGGAGCCCGTCCCGCAGCCTGACCCGGCGCCAGCTACGACGTGACGGCGCGCACGCGGCCGGCCGACCAGCGGGCGAAGTCCTCCGCGGGGATGGCCTTGCTGAACAGGTCGCCCTGCGCGTAGTCGACGCCGAGATCACGCAGGTCGGCGACGACGTCCTGTGACTCGACGCCCTCGGCGGTGATGCGCAGTCCGAGCGTCGCTCCGATACGGCAGATGTCGCCGATGAGTCGGCGGTCCCGGGCCTGCATGGTGTCGATCGGGATGAAGCTGCGATCGATCTTGAGGATGTCGAGAGGCAGGTTGCTCGCCTGCGACAGGCTCGAGTAGCCGGTGCCGAAGTCGTCGAGGGCGACGCGGATGCCGTTGTCGCGCAGTTCGCGCAGGTGGGCCGTCACCTGGGGGCCGGCCGCCAGCGCGTGCTCCGTCACCTCGATGACGACGCTCTCGGCGGGAACCGAGTGGCGACGAGCGGATTCGAGCACGAAGCTCGACAGTTCGGGCAGCGCGAGCTGCGCCGCGTCGACGTTGACCGAGACCGAGGGCCGTCGGCGTCCGGCGACCGGCGCGGGCAGCAGCGCGAGCAGGCGACCCCACGCCTCGAACGCCTGATCGATGATCGACCAGCCGAGCTCGACCGCGAGTCCCGCACGTCCCACGGCGGGCAGGAAGTCGTTCGGCGGCACGAGACCGACGCCGGGACGCTCCCAGCGCACGAGGGCTTCGGCGCCGGACAGGTCACCCGTGGCGAGCTCGATGATCGGCTGGAAGTGCACGACGAACTCGCCCGAGCGGATCGCGGTGCGGATCGCCGACTCCTCGTGCATCGTCGTGAGCAGTCGACCGTGCTCGGCGTCGGCGAACACGACGAAGGCGCTGCGCTCACCGCCGGCCTTGGCCGCCTGGATCGCGGCGGCGGCGCGCTGGGCGAGGTGGGCATCCGCCTCTGGACCCTCCTGGATCGCGAGGCCCGCGCTGACCGACACACGGGAGCTCACGGCCTCGAAGGTCCAGTCGAACGAGAGGGCGTCGATGACGGCGCGGGCCAACTCGATGGCCTGCTCCCGCGACTCGACGATGCCGACGACACCGAACTCGTCGCTCGAGAGCCGTGCGATGTGCACCCCGTCGACCGTCGCCGCGCGCAGTCGCTGAGCGACGGCGACGAGAAGGCGGTCCCCGGCGTCGGTGCCGAGCGACCCATTGAGGTCGGCGAAGCGGTCGATGTCGATCATCATGAGGGCGGTGACGGTGCCCTCCTGAGCGGCGAGTGCGGCCCGCGAGGCGACGACCTCGTCGAACTCGCTGCGGTTCGGCAGACCGGTCAAGGCGTCGTGGGCGCGTTGGAACGCTCGCTCCTCCTCGCCGCTGTCGCGAGCGATGATGAGGCGCACGGTCTCGACGGCACGGGCGATGAGCGCGTCGTCATCCCCCTCATCGAGGCCGCCCGCCGGTCGGCTCACGACCCGCACGGGTTCCTTCGGATCGTAGGCGGGCTCGATCACGAGACCGGGAACGATCTCCGCGATCTCGCGCGCCATCGTGGCGAAGACCTCGGCCCGCGGTGCGCCGGCGTTGGCGGCGCGCAGCCAGCCGCGGCCCTGCTCGTCGATGCGCTGCAGCAGGATGAGGCGCTCACGAGTGCGCTCGAGGCGCTCCGTGCGGGCGGCGAGCGTGTTCGCCGACGCACGGAATCCGCGGTTGATGTCGTACGCGATCCAGCCGAACAGCCCCATGCCCATCACCAAGGCGACGATGGAGAGGATGCCCTGCACGAGCTGCACCTGCAGGCGACTGTCGAGGGCGTCCTGCGTCTGCAACCGCAGGAAGTCCTGGAAGACCTGACTGAGGTCACGGGTACTGCTGCTGAAGTCGTCGATGAGCGGAGCCATCTCCACTCGAGCCTGCGCCCGCTGATCGTCGGGCACGTCGGTGATCTCGAGGAGGTCCTCGTCGAGCGCGGCGAGCGCGGCCTGGTACTCGGCTCCCGTGAGGTCGAAGGTCGTCGAGCCGGAGCGGGTGACGACGCCCAGACGCTGGCCGAGCACGGCTCGGGCGACCTGCACGTCGCGACCGGTGACCTCGCCGCGCGTCCACGCGTCGATCACGATCACGAGTCCGAACGACTCGCGCTGCACGAAGGTCAGGGCGGTGCCGTCAGCCTCCTCGGCGAAGACGGACTGACGCTCGACTTCGTTCGTGCGCACCTGCAGGAACGCCGTGCCGACGACCGTGAGGATGATGCCGACGAGCACGACACCGAGCGCGATCTGACCCCCGCGGGGTCGGATCACGGTCGCACTGTCTCGTGCTCGCTGTCGCAACATCCTCCACATGGTTACTCTGCGATGACCTCGAGGGAGCGGATGCTCCAGTTCCAAGCGTCGAGAACATCGACATACGACGAGTCTGCACCGAAGATGATGCGAAGCGGGCCACCCTGGTCCATCGGAATCGGCTCGCCGTCGCGCAGAACGGCGAGAACGCCGTCGGCATCGATGAAGGCCGAGGCGTCGTCGGCGAAGTGGTAGTCGTTGAGCGCGACCGTGTCGACCCGGTCTTCGGGCTGGATACCGGCGAGCTCGAACAGGTCGCTCAGGGCGATTCCCGAGAAGGTCTGCGTGAGGTTGACGAACGGCTCATCGATCGTCAGCTCGACGTCGGCAAGCTCCTTGACCTCGGCATAGGTCAGTTCGATGGTCTGCTCGCCGACCACCGTGAGCACGATCTCCGTGTCCGCGGGCGGGTCGACCGGGAAGCCCCCGTAGGGGTTCTCCTCGGCCGCGGTAGTCGTGGGCTCCGGCGCGGCGGCGGCGCAGCCGGTCAGGGCGAGAAGAGCGGTCGTGGCGATCACGAGCGCGGAGGTGGACAGCTTCATGCGTTCTCCTTGAGGGTGCCGTCGGTGACGGACGGATCGGTGCCGAGGCTGCATCCAGCCGCGACGAGTCGGGCCGCGATGGTCGCGGACGTGATGTGACGGGCGATGACGGGCACGCCGATGACGTCGGCGACCGCCACGACGATGCGCACGAGGATGTCGTGCGACGAGTCAGCGGGATCGGCCGGGCTCTCATCCATCGATCGCACGACCTCGGGTGAGAGCGCGAGCGCCCGCGGACGCTCGGCGGCGACGGCACCAAGCGCGGCGGAGTCCTGGTCGAGACTCACGACCACCGTGCCCGTGCCGAGACGGGCGCTGAGGTCGCTCACGACGGTGCGCAACGCCGGGGTTTCCGATCCCGCGGCGATCATGAGCGCGACGGAGGCGGCGGCGGCGCGCTCGCGCACCGCGACCACGACCGCGGACAGCACCCCCTCGCGCGCCCAGAACTCCCCCGCGAGTTCGAGGATCACGGTGCCCGACTCCTCGGGCCCCACCAGCGAGGCGACCCGCTCGGCGATCTCGTGCGAGGTCTCGCTGGCGGACTCGCCGACCAGCCGCAGGATCTGGCCCCAGACCTGCCCGGTCGCGAGCTCTCGAATCACCTCGCGGGAGACGGTGACCCGGTCGCTGTGGTGCGAGTCGAGCGGATTCGACACGACCAGGTGCCCATCGGAGTCGACGGAGGCGATGCCGCCCCCCGCGCGCTTCGCCTCGTACATCAGGCGATCGGCGGCGGCGAGGGCGTCGGCGAAGGGCGTGATGCCGTCCCACAGCGCGACCCCGACCGAGGCGCTGATCGCGACGAGAGGAGCGGCCGCCGATCGCAGGTCGGTGGTGATCGCGGACAGGATGCGGTCGGCCACCTGTCGAGCACTCTCCGGGCTCGCGACCGCCGACGCGATGAGCACGAACTCGTCGCCGCCGAGACGGGCGAGCGCGTCATCCGGACGGATCTGCGACGACACATGGCGCGTGACGGTCATGAGCACGTCGTCGCCGACCGTGTGCCCGTGGGTGTCGTTGACGGCCTTGAACTTGTCGAGGTCGATGTAGAGCACAGCGCGGAGTCCGCCGACCGCGGGCAGCGCCGCGACAGCCGCGTCGAGCCCACGGCGGTTGAGGAGGCCGGTGAGCGGGTCCCGACCGGCGCTCTCCGAGAGCTGGTGACGCTCGCGCTCGCCGCGGATGACCGTGGGCATGAGCCGGGCCGATGACGCGAGCATCTCCGCCACCCGAGGAGTGAGGGGCTGCGCGACGGACGGCACGAAGACGAGGCGCACGTCGAGGTCGAACACGCCGGGGATGTCGAGCACGACGAGTTCGGCGAGCCCCATCGACTCGAGCTGCGGCACGCAGGCCCGCACGCAGGGCAGAGCGGCCGCGGCGACGGAGGTCGGCTCCAGAAAGCGCAGTCCGGCATCCTCGATGAGGAGCTTCTCGTGCGACGACACGAGGTCGCGCAGGTCGTCGGGGGCCCCGTCGGCCAGCGCCCACATGCCCGGAACCAGCTCGTCACCCTCGGCCCACCACGCCTGAGCGGCGTGCCACCCGAGGCGCCGGATCATGTCGTTGAGAAAGCCCGTGACGATGTCACGGGACGAGTCATTCTGCAGCGTGGACGGAATCATGGCTGATCAATCCTCGGGGCGCTGATCAGTCACGACAACACCCCACTTTGGCCGGTGTGCGTTTTGCGCACACGACGCCCGCTCACGTGACCCAGTCGGGGGTCAAATCGCGCGTGATCGGCACTTTTCTCGAGAGCTGAGCGCTCTCAACGGCCAGGTGCTAGCGTCAGCCCTAGCGCCCGGTGATCTCCCGGCTCGGGCCCACGAAGGAGTGCACTGATGGCGAAGAAGGTCTACACCCCCGAACAGCAGGTCGACCGGCTGCGGATCTACAACATCGTGGCGGGCAGCCTGCACCTGCTGCAGGCGATCGGTTTCGCGATCGTCCTGACGATGCTCAGCACGCAGGTGCTCTTCGCCGTGACGGCCGACTACCTCGCCGGCCCTCCCGGAGTTCCGATCCCGCCCGAGCGCGTGACCCTGTTCGAGGTCAACATCGGCATCGGCGTCGTCGCCTTCCTCGCGCTGAGCGCGTTCTTCCACTTCCTCATCTCGAGCCCGTGGTTCTTCGGCCGCTACAAGAACGGTCTGTTGGCGAACCACAACTACTTCCGCTGGACCGAGTACTCCCTGAGCTCCTCGATCATGATCTGGCTGATCCTCGCGATCAACGGCGTGACCGACATCGGCGCCCTGTTCGCCGTGTTCGCGGTGAACGCCGCGATGATCCTCTTCGGCGCCCTGCAGGAGAAGTACGAGCAGCCCGGTACCGGCCGCCTGCTGCCCTTCATCTTCGGATCGATGGTCGGCATCGTGCCCTGGATCCTGATCCTGATCTACTTCCTGCGTCCCGGAAGCGCGAGCGATGTCGCGGCTCCCGGCTTCGTCGTCGGAATCGTCATCTCGCTCTTCCTCTTCTTCAACACCTTCGCGATCAACCAGTGGCTGCAGTACAAGCAGGTGGGCAAGTGGAAGAGCTACCTGCAGGGCGAGCGCACCTACATCACGCTGAGCCTGGTCGCGAAGACCGCGCTGGCCTGGCAGGTGTTCTCGGGCGCGATCATCCCCGCGATCGCGAGCTGACGTCGTGAGGGATGCGGCGCTAGGGCTTCTCGACTCGACCTG
>CALRZA010000003.1:0-20941 GCA_943372535.1 Auritidibacter sp. Marseille-P8566 | reverse complement strand
GGTGATCGTGACGAACATGCGACGTTCCCTCTCGTGGTGCGTCCGATCACCGTACCAACAGGTCGCCCCGGCGCCCCGCGCTAGCCTTGGGCCATGACCTTTCTCGCCCGACCCGCGGTTCGCTGGGTCTGGCTCGTGCTCGTGCTGGCGGTGCTGCTGGCCGGGGACGCGATCCGGTTCACGGTCGGATGGACGGTCTTCGGCATCCTCGCGGTGCTCGTGGGCATCGTCGCGGCTCTGATCCTCGTCGCCGATCGGCGCACGTGGCGGGTGCGAGACCTGCCGGCGCCGTTCGTCGCCTTCCTCGCCCTGGCGACGCTCTCGCTCGCCTGGTCGGCCTACCCGGGCGCCACGGCTCTCGGCCTGCTCACCACCTGGCTCATCGCGATCGCCGCCGTCGCGATCGGGCTCACGGTGCCCCGCGCACGGCTCATCCGCGCCCTCGCCGCCGTGATCGGCGGCGTGCTCGCCCTCTCGATCGTGTTCGAGCTCGTCGTGGCGACGATCATCCGGCGCCCGGTGCTGCCGCTCTTCCCGCAGCCCGGCGTCGACTACAGCCAGTACGAGACGATCCCGAAGATGCTCTACTGGTCGCGCAACGAGCTCTTCGAGGTGTTCGACGAGGGCCGCATCCAGGGCATCCTCGGCAACGCCAACAACCTCGGGTTCCTCGCCCTGCTCGGCCTCATCGTCTTCGCGCTCGCGGCGGCCGACGGGCTGCTGCGGCGTCCCGTGGCGATCACCGGGGTCGCCCTCTCCGCCCTGACGATCTTCCTCACCCGGTCGGCGACGGTCACCGTCGCCCTCGTCGCGGTGCTCGCGGTCGCCGCGGCGGCGCTCGCGATGCGCCGGGCCGCGACGCCGCGCGCCCGCACCGTGACGTGGGTGAGCCTGCTGGCGATCGGCGCGGCGGGCATCAGCGCCGTCATCGTGCTGCGCGAGACCCTGTTGGGCCTGCTGGGCAAGAGCTCCGACCTCACCGGGCGGCTCGGCATCTGGGATGCGGTCATCGCGCTCGCCGAGCAGCGGCCGGTGGTCGGCTGGGGCTGGGTGAGCTTCTGGATGCCGTGGGCCGCGCCGTTCGACGACCTCGCGTTCCGCAACGGCGTGCGCCAGCTGCAGGCTCACAACGCGTGGATCGACCTGTGGCTGCAACTCGGCCTCATCGGCGTCGCCGTGTTCGCCGCGCTCGTGATCTCGGCCCTCGTGCGCTCGTGGACGACCGCGGTCGATCGCCCGCAGCACCTCGCCGGGCATCCCGAGCCCTACCGGGCCACGGCCCTGCTGCCGTTGCTCGTGCTCACCGCCCTCGTCGTGCAGAGCATCGCCGAGAGCCGGCTGCTGGTCGAGTACGGCTGGGCGCTGCTGATCGTCATGGCGATCACGACGAAGCGTGGGGATGCCCCCGCCGAGGCCCCGCGACCATGACGGCCACTCCCCCGCCGGCGCCGCTGACGCTCGTGCTCGAGTACCTCGCCGCGCCCCGGTTCGCCCACGCCCTCACGATCGCGATCATCGGCACGGCGGTCCTCTCGGCGGCCCTCGAACGCACGATCGGCTGGGCCGGACTCATCGGCATCCTCGCGGCCCTCGTGCTGCTGTCGGGGCTGGCCCTGTTCGCCCAGCGCGACGCGATCAAGTGGTTCGGAGTGCTGCCGATCTCGTTGCTCGTCTTCCTCGGCTGGGCGGGCCTGTCGCTGATCTGGAGCCAGTACCAGTGGTCGACGCTCGCCGGGCTCGCCTACCTCGCGGCCTTCACGGTGCTGGGGCTGTTCGTCGCCCTGACGCGCGACACGATCCAGATCGTGCGGTCGTTCGGCGACGTGCTGCGGGTCGTGCTCGTCGCGTCGCTCGCTCTCGAGATCCTCAGCGGGGTGCTGATCGATGCGCCGATCCGCTTCCTGGGCATCGAGGGCAACCTCGCCGAGCTCGGACCGATCCAGGGCCTGATGGAGACCCGCAACCAGCTCGGCTTCGTCGCGGTGATCGCGGCGATCACGTTCGGCACCGAGTTCCGCACCAAGTCGGTCTCCCGCGGTCTCGGCATCGGGTCGATGATCCTCGCCGGGGCGTGCCTGCTGCTCGCCCGCTCCCCGGTCACGACCGCGGTGGTGATCGTCGTCGCGGCCGCCGCCGCCGCGCTCTACGCGATTCGCCGCGTGCGCAAGGAACGCCGCACGTTCTGGCAGCTCATCCTGCTGCTGGGCGTCGTGATCGCCCTCGGGATCGCGTGGGCGGCCCGCGGCACCCTGGTGGCGATCTTCAACGCGGGGGGCGAGCTCGACTACCGGCTCGCCCTGTGGCGCCGGGTGCTCGGCGTCGTCAACCTGCACCTGCTCGAGGGATGGGGCTGGTTGGGGCCGTGGCGACCGGATGTGCAGCCCTTCCCGCTGTTCGCCAACCCCGACGGTCGAGTGCCCGGCACGGCCCTCAACGCCTTCCTCGACGTCTGGTTCCAGCTCGGCCTCGTCGGCCTCGTGATCTTCATCGGGCTGATCGGCCTCACTTTCGTGCGATCCTGGCTTCTCGCCGGGCGCAAGAAGAGCTTCGTCTTCGCCTGGCCCGCGCTTGTGCTCGTCGCCCTCATCGTCACCTCACTCGCCGAGAGCACGATCCTCGCCGGTGCCGGCTGGCTGCTCTTCGTCGTGTGCTGCGTCAAGGCGGCGCGCGAGCTCAGCTGGCGCAAGGCGTTCGAGGCGCCGCTGCTGCCGTCCCTCAGCGACCGCTGAGGTCGGAGCCGGCCGCGGCGCGGCGCGCCTCGAGGATGCCCGCGAGATGCACGATCAGGCCCACCAGAGGGCCGGCGGTGAGGGCGAGCGACGTGCGCAGGTCGAGGTCGACGGGCAGGAGCAGCAGCCCGACCGTGAGGAGCGCGCCCGCCCCCCAGCCCGCGACGTAGTGACCGTGCTTGGCCAGGGCGAGAACCGCGGGCCCCGTGACGCACAGCGCGGCGACGAGCCCGGATGAGGCGACGAGCACGAAGAGCAGGCCCGCTCCGATCGCGAACTCCTCTCCGAAGAGCCACACGATGATGCCGGGACCGATCCACGCCGCAAGCGCCGCGAGGGCGACCGAGACGGCGATCACGACGCCGACGACGCGGGCGACCTCCCCGAGCAGCGAGCCCCGACGATCGCCGAAGCGCACGATGAAGTAGCTCTGCAGGCTCATCAACGGGATCACGATCGGCGCGCGCGTGAGGGTCAGGGCGAGGATGATCGGGGCGAGCGCCGCCGCCGGCTCCGGCGAGGTCACTCCCAGCAGGAGGGGGAACCCGCTGATGAGCGCGGCGGTCGCGGCCGCGGCGGCGACCGTGCGAGCGACGTTCCACGACAGGGCGCGCATGCCGACGTCGAGAACCGCCTCCCGCCGCATGCGGCCCGCTACGAACGGCAGCACGACGAGCACGGCGAGCGGGAAGGGGATGGCGACGGCCCAGCCGAGCGCGAGCAGGTCACCCCCGAGCGCGAGCACGAGCAACACGCCGGCCAGCCGCGCGAGCCCGTCGATCACGATCAGGGCGACCAGCGGCATCCACCACCGCACCCCGTAGAGGGTGCCGGCGAGCGCCGCGACGATCACGTACGAGGCGGCACCGGTGGCGAGCGGCAGCGCCAACCAGGGCGATGAGCCGGCGAGCACCCCGCCCGCCCAGAGCGGCGAGGTGCCCGCCAGAAGCGCCAGAAGGGCCGCGGCGACCACGACCGCGAACAGCCAGCCGCGAGCCCCGGAGGCGGACGCCTCGGCGCGCACGCTCGTCGCCCGGGCGAACTCCTGCTGCACCCCTCCGAAGGCGCCGACGACGAGGTACAGCGCCGACCAGAACACGGCGAACGCCGTGTACTCCGGTGCCGACACCCGGTCGGCGACGATCGCGGTCACGAGATACCCCGCGGCGCCGGACACGATGCTCGCGCCGAGGATCAGCAGGGCGGGGCTCACCCGCGGTGCGGTGGGCTCGGTCACGGAGTCGGGTCCGGCGCGGGTTCGTCGCGACGGAACCGGGCGGTCGCGCGATCCCACCAGTGCCGGATGCCTCGACCCGGGCCCCAGTCCTTGAGCTGCAGCGCCCGCTTCTCGACGAGGTGCCAGCTCACCCACGCGCACGCGAAGGCCCCGACGAGGGAGAGGGCGACGTAGGGCACGTACCCCCACTGCCAGACCCCGAGGAACGCGAGGATCTGCTGCACGACCCAGCCGTAGAGGTAGACGCCGTAGGAGTAGTCGTTCCTGCGGCCGATCCACTGCACCCGGCGGGGCAGCGCGGCCGCGACGTAGAGCACGGCGTAGGCGAACAGCACGTACCCGACGGTGTTGAACCCGCCGAGTCGCAGCAGCGCGAGCGACCCGAGGATCGAGACGACGCCGAACCGATGATCGAACGGGATGCGGTGCGAGTAGACGGCGATCGTCGCGCCGAGGAAGAAGATGAAGCCGAAGTTGAGGCGCCACACGTCACCGAAGAACGGGAAGACGAGGGCGGCGCCGCCGGGCGTGACCTCGTTGACGACCCGCATCAGGAAGAAGAACGCGGCGACGGCCGGGATCACGAGCTTGGCGCGGGTGAGCACGCCCGTCACCAGGAGACCGGCGAGCAGGAGGTAGCAGATCCACTCGTAGATCAGGGTCCAGATCGAGCCGTTGAAGGGGCCCCCGAAGCCGTCCTGGCCGAACGGGGTGGTCTCGACGTAGAGATCCCAGATGCCGTACTGACCGATCACGAGCGTGAAGTTGTTCCACAGGTAGGCCCACGGCGAGTCGGGCCCGAACGAGAAGTACGCGAGCAGATCGCGACCGTAGCCGAGCCACCAGACGAGCGGGCCCACGACGAAGGCGGCGACGATGAGGGCGAGCCAGTACCCCGGGAAGATGCGCAGGAAGCGGCGCCACATGAACTGCAGCACGTCGGCGTTCATGGCGCTCTTGGTCACGAGGTAGCCCGAGACGGCGAGGAAGCCGAGAACGGCCAGGCCGCCGAGCGACTGCTGGTTGCGGGTCATCGCCAGGAACGGCGCCGTGCCCAGACCGCCGAGCGGGAATGCGTGATCGAAGATCACCGCCGCGGCCATGACGAGGCGCACGAGTCCAAGCGAGTTGTCATGGCCGTTGAGGGCGTCACGCAGGGATTTCACGAGGTTCCTCAGGTCCGGCGACGGGGCCCGTCCCGGGCCCGCTGGTTCCTGTGAAGTATAGTTACGACGCCCCCAGCGTGTAGGAGTCACCCCCGTGCCATCGAAGACCATCGAGCTGACCATCGTGATGCCGTGTCTCAACGAGGCGGAGACCCTCGAGGTCTGCATCCGCAAGGCTCAGTCGTATCTCGACCGCTCGGGAGTCGTCGGCGAGATCCTCATCGCCGACAACGGCAGCACCGACGGATCTCAGGAGATCGCGCGGGGCCTCGGCGCTCGCGTCGTCGACATCCCGGCCAAGGGCTACGGCAGTGCGCTCATGGGCGGCATCGAAGCGGCCCAGGGCATGTACATCATCATGGGCGACGCCGACGACAGCTACGACTTCGCCAACCTCGACCTCTTCGTCGAGCGCCTGCGCGCGGGTGACGACCTCGTCATGGGCAACCGCTTCCGCGGCGGCATCGAGCCCGGCGCCATGCCCCCGCTGCACAAGTACCTCGGCAACCCCGTGCTCTCGTGGATCGGCCGCGTGCTCTTCCCGTCGCAGATCCGCGACTTCCACTGCGGCCTGCGCGGCTTCTCGCGCGAGGCGATCCTCGGCCTCGGCCTGCGCACCACCGGCATGGAGTTCGCGAGCGAGGTCGTCGTGAAGGCGACGCTCGCCCAGCTGACGGTCAGCGAGGTTCCCACCACGCTCAAGAAGGACGGCCGCAGCCGCCCGCCGCACCTGCGCAGTTGGCGCGACGGATGGCGTCACCTGCGCTTCCTCCTCGTCTTCAGCCCGCGCTGGCTGTTCCTCTACCCCGGCGCCATCGCCTTCACGGTCGGCATCATCGGTTCGCTCGCGCTGCTCTTCGGCCCGATCCGGATCGGCCCCGTGGGATTCGATGTCTCGAGCCAGCTCTACCTGGCCGCGCTCGCCCTGGTCGGGTATCAGGGCATCCTGTTCTGGCTGCTCACCAAGCTCTATGCCCAGCGTGAGGGCTTCTTCTTGCCGCGCGGCCGGGCGTTCGAGACGATCGCGGCGCGCGTGAGCACCGAGTCGAGCGCGCTCGTGGGCGCGATCGCGTTCCTCATCGGCCTCGGCATCGGCATCGCCCAGATCGTCGTGTGGGGCAACGCCGGCTTCGGCGAACTCGACCCGACCGAGACGATGCGTCTGGCGGTGCCGGCGGCGCTGCTAATGATCCTCGGGGCCCAGACGATCATGTCGGGCATGTTCATGGGCATCCTCACCATCGACCACAAGAAGTAGTCGTGGCGCGCATCCTCGTCAACCTCCTCTCGTTCACCGGAACCAAGGGGGGCATGGAGACCTACGCGCGGGAGCTCTATCGCGTCATGGGCGAGCTCGGCCCCGAGCACGAGTACATCGGCTACGGGTCGACCGAGTTCATGACCCTCGACCACTCGTGGTTTCCGGGGCGGGTCATCGACTCGGGGGTCAGCGGCGAGAACCGCTGGATCTGGGCGTTCGGCGAGCTCTTCCTCGTCGCCCGCGAGGCCCGGCGGCAGAAGGCCGACCTCATCCACTCCCCGATGACGCTGGGGCCGTGGCGGTCGCGCGTGCCGGCGATCTACACGATGCACGACATGCTCTACTTCCGCTCGCCCGACCTCATGGCGACGCCGTTCTACACCAAGCCCGTGCAGTGGATGGAGAAGCGGGCCTCCGGCAACGCCTCGTTCATCATCACCGACAGCCAGGCCAGCGCCGACGACATCGAGTTCTACCTCGACTTTCCCGCTGATCGCATCGTGGTGACCCCGCTCGGAGCGACCCCGCCGGCGAGCAGCATCACCCCCGCCGAGACGCGCCAGCGCGACCTGTTCCTGGCCGTGGGCAACCGGCTGCCGCACAAGAACTTCGCCGGTCTCGTGCGGGCCTGGGCGCACATCCCCCAAGACGAGCGTCCCCGCCTCATCGTCACCGGCAGCCGCGGCGACGACCCGCTGCGCCCGATCGTCACCGAGCTCGGCCTCGAACAGTGGGTCGAGCTCAAGAGCTGGGTGTCGAACGAGGAGCTCGACTGGCTCTACGCGAACGCGAGCGCGCTGATGGTCGCGAACTTCTCCGACGGGTACTGTCTGCCGGCGCTCGAGGCCATGCTCATGGATCTGCCGGTGCTCATGTCAGACATCCCGGTCTATCACGAGGTGGGCGGGGATGCCGTGGGCTTCTTCGACCCCGCCGATCCCGATTCCATCGCCGCGACCGTGCTGCGCGCGTGCCGGGAGCCCGAGTGGCTCGCCGGGCTCGCCGCGATCGGCCGCGAGCGCGTGAAGCCGGTCACCTGGACGCGCACGGCCCGGATGACTCTCGACGTGTTCGCGCGCACCCTCGCCGATCCGCGCCGGGCCAAGAAGATCCGCTAGCCGGGCTTCCGGTCTGCCCGCCGCGGCTCAGCGGATGTGCAGGCCGAGCGCGTGGCGCGTCAGGTCGCGCACGCCGCGACCGTTGCGCGCGGCGATCGCCGAGGGGATGCGCGTGACCGCGTTGAGGCGCGACGACAGGTGCCAGCGCGCCGTGCGCGCCGCCCGCCGCCAGCCGAGGGCCGTGAACCGCGCGACCTCGGCGTCGAAGAGTTCGCGCTCCTGCTTGAAGCGCGCCCCGCTCGTGGCCGTGGCCGACGACACGCTCTGCTGGTGGCGGCGGTACTGGAAGACGACCTCGTCGTCGAGCACGAGCACGCCCCCGGCCTCGATGATGTCGAGGAGCATGATGAGGTCCTGCACCACATCGAGGTGCTCGGTGAAGCCGTGGCGTCGCAGTTCGGAGACCCGCCAGACCAGCGCGGGGAAGTAGGTCCAGTTGCCGCGCAGGAGGCTGACCGCGAGGTCCTCTCCGGCCAGGCGGCGCACGCCCGTGCCGCCGGGGCGGTAGCGGTCCTTGATGCGGTCGACGAGGGGGCGATACACGGTGCCCTCGGCGTCGATGACCTCGGCTCCGGGCTGGATGACGGCGGCATCCGGATTGTCGGCGATCAGCTGCCCGACCCGGGCGAGGAACGTCGGATGCATGACGTCGTCGCAGCCGAAGAGCATCGAGAACTCGCCCTCCATGCGCTCGACGCACGCGAGGTAGTTGCGGCTGACCCCGAGGTTGACCTCGTTGCGCACGTACTCGATGCGCGGGTCACCGAGCGATCTCGCCCACTCCCCCGGCGCGGGGTCGGGATAGACGTCGTCGACGATCGTCAACGTCCAGTCGGTCTCGGTCTGCGCGAGGACGCTCTCGACCGCGAGCCTGAAGTGATCCGGACGGCCGTAGAACGGCAGCAGGATGTGGAAGGTCACGCCGGCAACCCGCGCAGCACCTCACGCAGCGAGTCGATCGCGCCGTGGATCGGGAAGTGGTGGTTGCCGACGAACAGTCCGTCGACGTGCACCTTGTCGGCCGCCGGCAGGGCGTCGGGCACGATCGCGGTGAGGTAGCGCATCACCGGGTTGAGCGTGAAGTTGCCCGCCACGATCGGGCGCGACTCGATGTCGGCGGCGGTCAGGGCCTTCACGACCTCCGAGCGACGGCCCGCCAGGGGTCCTTCCAGCACGAGCGAGAAACCGAACCAGCTGCTCTCGCCGACCTCCTTCTGGATGCGCACGTTCTCGACATCCGCCATCGCCTCGACGAAGTAGGCCGCGTTCTCGCGGCGACCGGCGACGAGAGCGGGGATCTTCTTGACCTGCTCGATGCCGATCGCCCCCGACATCTCGATGGGGCGCACGTTGTAGCCGGGCAGCACGAACCGGAAGAAGTCGTCGAACATCTCGCCCGACTTGTCGTGCACGAAGTTGGTGTCCGGAAGCTCGCGGGTCCAGCCGTGGGCGCGCAGCGAGATGAGCATCTGGTGAAGCTGCTCGTCATCGGTGAGGATCACGCCGCCCTCCATCGTGGAGATGTGGTGCGAGAAGAACGCGCTGAACGTGCCCATCTGCCCGAACGTTCCCGCGGCCTTGCCGTCGAACGTCGCGCCGAGCGACTCGCAGTTGTCCTCGAAGACGAGCAGGTCGTGCTTCTCGGCGAGCCCCATGAGCCCCGTGAAGTCGTTCGGGTTGCCGAGGAGGTTGACCGCGAAGATCGCCTTGGTGCGGGGACCGATCGCCGCGGCTGCGAGCTCGAGATCCATGTTGAGGGTGTCGAGGTCGATGTCGACGAACTTGAGCACGAGGCCGTACTGCTGCAGCGGGTAGTAGGTCGTGGCCCACGAGACGGCGGGCACCAGCACCTCGTCGCCGGGATTGAGGTCGCTGCGCGGGTCGAGCACCGCGGCCGCGATCACGAGCAGGTTCGCCGACGAGCCGGAGTTGACCATGACGCTGTAGTTCGAGCCGAACTGCGCCGCGAAGTCGGCCTCGAACTGACGCACGAGCGGACCCATCGTGAATCGTCCGCTGTCGACGACGCGCTGGATCGCGGCGTACTCCGCCTCGTCCCACGACGAGGTGGCGAGCGGGAAGCCGTGGAGGTCAGGAGTGTGGGTCATCGGAATCTTTCGGTCTGCGCGGATCAGGTGCGGGGGTCACGGAGCGGGTTCAATGAGCGGGGGTGAGAAACGAACGGTACACCTCGGCCATGCCGTCGGCGAGGGGCGTGGAGGGATCCCACCCGAGCTCGCGGGCCGCCGAGCTGTCGAGAAGGCGCATCGGAGTGCCGGCCGGCTTGGGGGTGTCGTACTCGAGGTCGCCCTCGTACCCGACGACCGCCCGGGCGATCTCGTAGAACTCGGTGATCGAGTGGTCGTGTCCGACGCCGAGGTTGAGCAGCGCGGGCCACGCGGCGAGTCGGCCGACCTCGCCGACGAGCCACTGCGCGAGGTCGCGCGAGAACGTGAACTCGCGCCGCGCGGTGCCGTCACCCCAGACGAGGACCGACGGGGATCCCGCTTCCTTGGCGTCGTGCACCTTGGTGAGCGCGGCCGCGATGAGGTGGGCCGAGCCGGCCGCGTGGTTGTCGCCGGGGCCGTAGAGGTTCGACGGCACCGCGGTGCGATAGGCCACGCCGTGCTGCTCGCTCGCGTAGCGGCACAGCGTCGTGCCGGCGATCTTGGCGATGCCGTAGCCCTCGTTGGCCTGCTCGAGCGGGCCGGTGAGCAGGTCGTCGGGCCGCAGGGCGCGGTGGATGCCCTCCGGGTAGATCACCGCACTGCCGATGTACAGCAGCTCGGGCACGCCCGCGGCCAACGCTCCCCCGATGACGGACGCGTCGACCTGCAGGTTGTCCATCAGGTACGGCACGGGCGCCGCGAGCTTCGCCGCGATGCCCCCGACCGTCGCCGCCGCATGGATGACGGCATCCGGTGCCAGCCCGGCGAGCGCCCGCGCGGTCGCGACCGAGTCGCGCAGGTCGACGTCGGCGCGGTCGAGCAGGATGAGCTCGTCGTCGGGCCGCAGGGCTTCCCACTGCGCGCGGATGCTCGAGCCGAGCATCCCCCGACCGCCCGTGAGAACGGCGCGCACGCTAGGAGACGCTCTCCACGGTATCGATGTACGGCGAGCCCTCCGCCGCGAGAGCGGCGATGTCGGAGTCGACCATGATCTGGGCGAGGCGCGGCGTGAGAACCTTCGGCTCCCAGCCGAGCACGTCCTTGGCCTTCGAGAAGTCGCCGATCAGGGCGTCGACCTCGGTCGGGCGCAGGTAGCGCTCGTCGAAGCGCACGTACTTCTCCCAGTCGAGTCCGACGTGCTCGAACGACAGCTGCAGGAAGTCCTTGACGGTGTAGGCCGTGTTGGTCGCGAGCACGTAGTCGCTCGGCTCGTCGGCCTGCAGCATGCGCCACATGCCCTCGACGTACTCGGGCGCGTAGCCCCAGTCGCGCACGGCGTCGAGGTTGCCCATGAAGAGCTCCGACTGCTGGCCGGCCGCGATGCGGGCGACCGCACGGGTGATCTTGCGGGTCACGAAGGTGCCGCCGCGACGCGGGGACTCGTGGTTGAACAGGATGCCGTTGCAGGCGAAGAGGTCGTAGGCCTCGCGGTAGTTGCGGGTGATCCAGTAGGAGTACACCTTGGCGACGCCGTAGGGCGAGCGCGGGTAGAACGGGGTGTCCTCGTTCTGGGGCGGCGCCGAGGCGCCGAACATCTCGGAGCTCGAGGCCTGGTAGAAGCGCGGCGAGATCTTGGCGAGGCGGATCGCCTCGAGCAGTCGGATCGTGCCGAGGCCGGTCGTGTCGCCCGTGTACTCCGGCTCATCGAAGCTCACGCGCACGTGCGACTGGGCCGCGAGGTTGTAGACCTCGTCGGGCTGGATGTCGTTGAGCAGCGTCACGAGGCGCGACCCGTCGGTGAGGTCGGCGAAGTGCAGGTGCAGCCGCTGGTTGGCCACGTGCGGGTCTTCGTAGATGTGGTCGATGCGGTCGGTGTTGAAGCTCGACGAGCGACGGATGAAGCCGTGAACCTCGTAGCCCTTCTGCAGAAGCAGCTCGGCGAGGTAGCTGCCATCTTGACCGGTGATACCGGTGATGACCGCCTTCTTGGCAGTGGATGTCGTCATGGGGTCCGATCTTTCTCGGGCGATCGCGTCGCCGAACGCGCCTCTCTCGTGGCCGCACACAGTTTACCCGAGGCGCACCGCGGCAGCGTCACGCGGGGGCTGCGGTCTGCTGTTCGCCGATCCAGTGCTGCAGTGCCGCGATCCCGTCGGCGACCGACCACGTCGGGCGCCAGTCGAGGTCGGTCAGGCTCGCCTCGATCGAGCACTCCGCGTGGCGCACGTCGCCGTCGCGGTAGGCGCCCGTGATGCGCGGGGCCGGAGCACCGTGGAACTCGGCGATGAGGGTGGCGAGCTCGAGGATCGTGGTGCCGACGCCGCTGCCGATGTCGTAGGCGGCCGCGGCATCCCGGGGGCCGTTCGTGATCGCGTCGACGAAGGCCGCGGCGATGTCGTCGATGAAGACGAAGTCGCGCACGATGCGGCCGTCCTCGTAGACCGGGATCGCCTCGCCGCGCCTCGCGAGCTGCGAGAACAGCGAGACGATGCCCGTGTAGGGGTTCGACAGCGACTGGCCCGGCCCGTAGACGTTCTGCAGCCGCAGCACCGTCAGGCGCGAGTCGTGCGACGACGCCCAGGCGCGCAGGATGTGCTCTTGAGCGAGCTTGGTGGCGCCGTAGACGCTGGTCGGGGCGGGCGGAGTGGATGCCGCGGCGCTCGGCACGGGTGTGGCCCCGGCGAAGTCCCACTGCGAGGCCTCGAACTGCGCGTGGGAGCGCTGCCCGGGCGAGAACAGTTCCCCGCTCTGACGCCGCCACTGGCCCTCGCCGTAGACGGCCCGGCTGCTCGAGAGCACGAAGTGCGCGGGGAGGTGGCCGGCGCGCCCGAAGGCGTCGAGCATGGCGGTCGTTCCGACGACGTTGACCTCCGCGTGCCGCGTGGCCTCGTGCAGCGACTGAGCGGTTCCGGTCTCGGCGGCGAGGTGCACGACGGTGTCGGGGCGCACGGTCGCGAGCAGGGCATCCCAGTCGTCGGGGTCGGCCACGTCGCCGACGACCAGGCGGGCCGCCGGGTCGAGGTCGGCGGGCGGGCGGCTGCCCGGGTGCACCTGCGGGTGGAGGTTGTCGAGGATCGTCCACGACTGGGCCTCGGCCGCGAGGCGTCGCGACAGCGCCGTGCCGATGAACCCGGCACCGCCGGTGACGAGCACGTGACCGCAGAGGGTGCGGGCGCTCACGACTGCGCCGCCACGATCTGGTAGATCTGCAGATCGCTCGCGCCCTGCTCGACGTCGGCCAGGGGCACCAGGCACGTCGTGTCGAGGGGGGTCTCGTCACTGAGCACGTAGTCGACGTTGGTCTGGGCGAACTCGCTGCACGGGTCGAACTCGAGCACGATCATGTCCTGGTAGTCGGCGGTCATGACGGGCTCGCCCTCGCCCCAGGTCCAGCGGATCTGCGCGAGGCGGTTCCAGATCGCCTCGTCGCCGCCGTCGGGGTCGATCTCGTCCCACATCTCCTCGGGCGGATACGTCTGCAGACCGTTGTAGGCCTCCACCCCCGTCTGCATCATCATCGCCATCGTCACCGGACCGCCGACGCCCACCCAGCGGCCGGACTCCGCGTCCTCGACCTCGTGCACCGCCAGGCCGGCCTGCGTCTCGTTGAGGTCGAAGACCCCGCGATAGAAGGGATTGACCGCGGCGCCGATCACGAGGGAGGCGACGAGCAGACCGACCGCCGCCCACGGGATGGTGCGCGGGAAGAACAACAGCACGATCCCGGCGAGGATGCCGACGGTCGCGACCGGCCAGAGCGGCGACGACGCGAACGTGACCGGGTCGATCAGCGCGATGGCCACGACGTTGATCGTCGTGAGCCCCACGAAGAGTCCGCCGCAGACCACGGCGATCGGCCACATGCGCTCGCGCGGGTCGCGAGCGGCCGCACGATCGACCTCGCGTGCGACGAGCGCGAAGAACAGCGGCAGCATGACCGCGAACCCGATGCGGTAGCGCGTGACCGGAACCTTGTCGAGCTGGAGGATGCGAGCCAGAGAATCCCAGCCCGGGATGAAGAGGAACGCGAGGATCAGCAGCAGTCCCGCCGCGCTCGCGACCACCACCCAGTCGATCGTGCGCTCACGCCGCCACGACCGCACCATGAACCAGATCAGCGCGGGCAGCACGAACACGGCGAGCAGGATCGCGGTCGCCGCCTCGGAGGGGTTGGGCCCGAGGATCGTCGACCCGGTCTGGAAGCTCTGCCCGAACGGCGCCCCGTTGAAGGCGGTGAGCGTGGGATCGATCTGCAGCTGCTGACCGGCCGGCACCGTGCGCCGCCCCGGGTAGACCGTGGACTGCACGGCGTCGACGGTCGTCGCACGGGTGAGCAGCCACACGATCACGACGCCGAGGGCGAGGCCGCCGGCGACGAGCAGGGGCAGGAGCTTCACGAGGAGCGGGCGGAAGGCACCGCGGCGCCACGGGCGCTCCTGCAGGATCGAGCCGAGGGCGAAGAACACGAACACCAGCAGCGACGGCAGGATGAACGGCACGTACAGGCCGATGATCGTCGTCACCGCCAGCCAGCCGAGCACGACGGCCCAGACCAGGCGCACCCAGAGGCGGTCGTCGCGCAGGCTCCACACGATTCCCGCCATCGCGAGCATCGCCCACGCCGCCGGCCAGAGGGCGTTGGGGCCGTACCACCACTGGAAGATCGGGGAGAAGAAGACCGCGCACGCGATGGCCACCGCGGTGAGCGAGCGGCGCGGCACCAGGGTGACCACGAGGAGGTAGGCACCGCTCACGAGCCCGATCGCGGGGATCCACCACTGCCACGCGATGCCCGCGTCGAGGCCGAAGAGGAGGTAGCCCCAGAGGTGCGGACGGAACCAGGTCGACCAGTCGGTGTTGGGCAGCTCGAGCAGCACCGTGGCATCCATGCCGCCCGGCAGGGTGCCGTTGATCACGGGGAAGCCCTGCTGGTACTGCGAGATGATCCAGCTCTGGCCGACGAGCCACTCGTCGGTGCGGATCGGCCGAGGGGCCCCGAGCAGCAGGTTGGGATCGACCCCGACGCCGAAGGTGTCCCAGTGGTTGCCCGACGACGTGCCGCTGATGTTGAGCGCGATCATGACGACGGCGCCGAGGATGATCAGAGCCGGGAACCACGTGACGACGCGCCAGTTGGGCAGGCCCGTGACGGTCGGGGTGACGAACTCGCCGTACCACTGAGCGAAGGACCGGCGCCGTGGCGCCTCCTCGCCGGTCGACTGCGGTGGCCGAACTGAACGGGCCACGGAACACTCCCCTGAATCGATGCGGGCCGCGATCCCGCGGCACCGTCGGGCGGTCGGTGTCTTCTGGCGAGAATCACGCCCGACCCACGATACCAAGAGTCGGGTGCCCGGGGCATGTTGCACCGCGTGAGCGCGAGGAGGGCCGGGTTCGGGCGCTCCCCTAGACTGACCGTGCGCCCGGTCGCGCCTCCGTCCACTCCGACTGCTGGGGAGCCTCGATGTCCGATCCCTTCCTCCACGACGTCGTCGTGATCGGGGGCGGCGGCCATGTCGGGCTTCCCCTCGCGATCGCCCTCGCCGACCGCGGGCAGAGCGTCGTCATCTACGACCTCAGCGAGAAGGCGGTCGAGACGATCCTCTCCGGGCGGATGCCCTTCAGCGAGCCCGGCGCCGAACCCATGCTGCAGCGCGCCCTCGCCGCCGGCCTCCTCACGGCCTCGACGGATGCCGCCTCGGTCGGCACGGCCCGCTCGGTGGTCGTCGTCATCGGCACTCCCGTCGACGAGCACCTCAACCCCGACCCCAACGCGATCCCCGCTGCGCTGAAGCGCTGCAGTGAGCACTTCCGTGACGGACAGCTGCTCGTGCTGCGCAGCACCGTCTACCCCGGGGTGACCGCCCTCGTCGAGCGCATGGTCGCCGACCTCGGCGTCGACATGCCCGTGGCCTTCTGCCCCGAGCGCATCGCCGAGCACCGGGCGATGATCGAGCTGTTCAGCCTTCCGCAGATCGTCTCGGCCCGCACCGAGACGGGGCGCCAGCGCGCCGCCGAGCTGTTCGGCGTGCTCACCGACCAGATCGTGCACCTCGAGCCGGAGGAGGCGGAGCTCGCCAAGCTCTTCACCAACACCTGGCGCTACCTCAAGTTCGCGGCGGCGAACCAGTTCTACATGATGGCCAACGACCGCGGCCTCGACTTCGAGCGCATCCGCGCCGGTCTCACCCAGGACTACCCGCGCGCCGCCGACATGCCCGGACCGGGCTTCGCCGCGGGACCGTGCCTGTTCAAGGACACGATGCAGCTCGCGGCCTTCAGCGACAACACGTTCTCGCTCGGGCACTCCGCGATGCTCGTCAACGAGGGCCTGCCGCTCTACCTCGTGAGCCAGCTCGAGAAGCGCTTCGAGCTGAGCGAGCTCACCGTCGGCATTCTCGGCATGGCGTTCAAGGCCGGCAGCGACGACATCCGGTCGAGCCTGTCGTACAAGCTGCGGCGGGTGCTCAAGTTCCGCGCCAAGGCCGTGCTCGGCACCGACCCGCACGTGACCGAGGAGACCGACGACACCCTGCTGCCGCTCGACGACGTGCTGCGCAAGGCCGACATCCTCATCATCGCGACGCCGCACGACGAGTACCGCGCGCTCGTGACCGACAAGCCCGTGGCCGACGTCTGGAACCTGCTGGGCGCGGGGGTGCGGGTGTGACCCCGCGCGTCTCGATCGTCATCCCCGCCTACAACGAGGGCGACGGCATCCGCCCCGGACTCGAGAGGCTCGCCGAGGCGATCGGCGACCTCGACACCGAGATCCTCGTGGTCGTCGACACCGAGGGCGACACGACGATCCCCGCGGTCGCCGCGGCCGCGACCACGGAGCGGCGACTGCGCCACCTCGTCAACGACTACGGCCGTGGCCCGGCGCACGCCATCCGCTACGGCATCGACCACGCCGAGGCCGACACGGTGGTCGTGACGATGTCGGACGGGTGCGACGATCCGCGGCAGATCCTCGACCTCGTGCGGCTCGTCGAGCGCGGCGTCGTCGTGGCGGCCGCGTCGAGGTACATGGCCGGCGGGCAGCAGGTGGGCGGCCCGCGGTTCAAGAGGTTCCTGTCGCGGCTGGCCGGGGCATCCCTGCACTGGTTCGCGAACGTCGGCACGCGCGACGCGACCAACTCGTTCAAGGCCTACCGCCGCAGCTTCGTGCGCGACGTCGGCATCGACTCGCGGCACGGCTTCGAGCTCGGCCTCGAGCTCACCGCGAAGGCGCGACGGCTGCGCCTGCCCGTCGCCGAGATCCCCACGATCTGGCTCGATCGCACGGCCGGGCAGTCGAACTTCAAACTCGCCGCGTGGATCCCCCACTACCTGCGCTGGTATCGCTTCGCCTTCGGGCGTCGCCTGACCATCGAGCAACTCCGCGCCCGGTCATCAGCCCGGTCCGGATCCGTCACCCCAGAGAGAGCAGCATCATGAAGAAGGTCGTCGTCACCGGTTCCGCGGGATTCATCGGCGGATACATCGTCGAAGAGCTGCTCGCGAAGGGCTATCAGGTCGTCGGCATCGACAACTACTCCAAGTACGGGCCCGTCAAGAAGAGCTACGACGACAACCCGAACTACGAGCTCATCATCGGCGACGTGCAGGATCTCGCCCTGATGACCGACGTGCTCAAGGACGCCGACCACTTCATCGCGGGCGCGGCCCTGATCGGCGGCATCTCGTACTTCCACACCTACGCCTATGACCTGCTCGCCCAGAACGAGCGCATCATCGCCTCGAGCGTGGATGCCGCGATCGCGGCCCACAAGTCGGGTCGCCTCGAGAAGGTCACCTACATGTCGAGCTCGATGGTCTTCGAGTCGACCGACCGCTGGCCGAGCAAGGAGGGCGACGAGCGTCTCGTGCCGCCGCCGCTGTCGAGCTACGGCTTCCAGAAGCTCGCGGTCGAGTACTTCGCGCGCGCCGCGTGGGACCAGTACCAGCTGCCCTACACGATCCTGCGCCCCTTCAACTGCGTGGGCATCGGCGAGAGCCGCGCGCTCGGCGACGTCGAGATCCACTCCGGCAACGTGCAGCTCGCCATGAGCCACGTCGTGCCCGACCTCGTGCAGAAGATCGCCAAGGGCCAGGACCCGCTGCATATCCTCGGCGGGGGCGATCAGGTGCGCCACTACACCTACGGCGGCGACCTCGCCCGCGGCATCGTGCTGAGCCTCGACCACCCGGCCGCGCTCAACGAGGACTTCAACATCTCGACCGCGACCGGTCACACCGTCACGGAGCTCGCCGAGGTGATCTGGCGCAAGATCAAAGGCCCCGATGTGCCACTGCGCCTCGTGCACGACGAGGGCTTCGAGCACGATGTTCAGAAGCGCGTGCCCGACGTCACCAAGGCGCGCGACGTGCTCGGCTTCGAGGCCCTCACGACTCTCGACGACATGCTCGACGAGGTCATCCCCTGGATCCAGAACGCGATCCAGGAGGGCACGATCTAGGCCGGTTGCAGCAGGTCGCGCAGCACCTCGGCGTTGCCCTGGCTCGTGTAGCGCGCGTAGTCCCCGCGCAGCACGAGACCGAGCACGCCGGGCAGGCGCAGCACCCGCGTGCGCGGCAGGCGGGCGCGCCGTGTCTCGACCCGGAGCTTCTCCCCCGCAGCGCCGACCCGCTCCGGCGCGACCCCCAGCGCGGTCAGTCGGTCGACGAGACTCTGCGTGCGGGCCGCGAGGCCCACGATGCGATCGCCGCGGGGGGTGAGCACGCGGTCGATCTTGTGGCGCAGCGTGCGGCGCGTCACGCCGACCTCGTTCGCCCCGTGCTGCCGGTAGTCGGTGAGGGCGTCGCGCACGACCGCGACGCCGCCGGTCGCCGCGGCGATCACGGCGAGCCACTCGTCGTGGAGCCACCCCGGCGGGATCGGCAGGGCCGCCTCGCGCAGCTCCGCGCGCATCAGCGTCGTCGCCCCCGTGACGAGGTTGCGACGCAGCAGCACGTCGAAGCCGTCGCCCGCCTCCTCGGCGGCGAGATCGGACTCGGCGACCTCGAGCAGCCCGAACAGCGTGGCTCCTGAGGGCACCCCCTGAGCGTCGACGATGCGGGCATCGCTGTGCACGAGCAAACGCCCGGGATGCTCGTCGAGAGCACGGGCGAGCACCGCCAGCCGGGTGGGATGCCACACGTCGTCCTGGTCGCTCAGCGCGATGAGCTCGCCGGTGCACGCCGCGATCGCCCGCGCGAAGTTCGTGGCCACGCCGAGGCGGGCCCCGGCCTCGAGCACCCGCACGACGCCGGGCACCTCGCCCGCGATGCGCGCGACGATCTCGAGGGTCTCGTCGGTCGAGCCGTCATCGGCGACGACGATCTCGGTCGGCCGGGGATCCTGCGCGAGGATGCTGCGCAGCTGCTCCTCGACGAAGCGCCCGCCGTTGTAGGTGGCGAGCGCCACCGAGATCGACGCGGGGCTCATCGTCGGCGCAGCCGGCTTCCGATCTTGCGGAACACGAGGCCCGGGCCGCCGTGCTTGAGGTAGTAGCTCACGAGCGAGAGGTCGTGCCGCAGGCCGGCGCGCTTGCGCCGCGGAGCGGAGCGTCGCGCGGCGGGGGTCGCGGGGCCGGCGGCGCCGACGGCATCCTGAGCCCGGTGCGGGCGACGCACGAAGTCGACGACCGGGGCCAGCACGTTCGACCAGAAGTACTGCTGGCGCACGCGCGCGATGTTCGCCCGCGCCTCGGCGATGAAGGCCGTGTCGAACAGCACCTTCTCGAGACCGGCCGCGAGGGCCTCGGGGTCGCCTGCGGGAACGACGACGCCGAGCTTCTCGCGCTCGACGAGATCGGCGAAGTGGTCACCGGCGGTGAGCACCATCGGCAGCCCCGCCCACAGGTAGTCGAGGATGCGCGTGCGGAACGAGAAGGTCGTCTCGAGGTGGGCGTGGTGCGTGCTCACCCCCGCGTCGGCCTCGGTGAGGTAGTTCTGGCGGTCGGCGTAGTCGACCCACGAGTCGTTGAGGAACACCGCGCGATCGAGCACGCCGAGCTCGGCCGCGAGCGCCCGGGTCTCGGCGACGATCGCCATCTCGGGCACGCCGGGGTTGGGGTGCTTGGTGCCCTGGAAGAACAGGCGCACGCCGCCCCGCTTCGCGTCGAGCAGCGCCATCGCCCGCACGAGGGTCTGCGGGTCGAACCAGTTGTAGAGACCGCCGCTCCAGAGCACGAGCTTGTCTTTGGCCGCGATCCCCGGCAGCACGCCCTTGAGCACGTCGCGCTCGTGCACGGGCGGCTCCTCGCTGAGCCCGAACGGCACGACGCTGATGAGCCCGTCGAGATCGGGATCGTTGGCGTAGGTCAGCGGGTTCACGCGACCGAGAGCCGCGAGCTGACCGAGGTAGAAGTGCTTCTGGCGCTCGGAGGCGCACAGGAAGAAGTCGCCGCGGCTGAGCTGCTCGTTGAGCACGTCGGTCGCCGTCGCCACGTTCATCGACCACTCGGCGGCCCCGAGGCCGCGGCTCTGCTCGAGCTGTTCGAGGTGCATGGGGTCGTAGATGTCGGCGATCACGATCTTGTCGGTCTTCTGCAGCGACTCGAACACCGCCATGGCGTTGCCCTGGAACAGGATGACGTCGGCCCACTGCTCGAGGCGCGCGAACTCCCGATCGATGCCCGAGTGGATGCGCACGATGTCGAACGGGGCCGGCGTCGGCTGGAAGCCGCTCAGCGTCGCGAGCACGACCTCGTTCTCGCGGGCGAGCGTCTCGGCGATGTTCCACGCGCGGATCGCGGGCCCCGCGAGCTTGGGACCGATCGGATCCCCCGTGACGACGACGACCTTGGTGGCGATCGGGGCCTCGGTCACGTCGAACGAGTCGGCGATCGCCTCGTAGCCCTGCAGGTAGTACGGATCCTGGAAGGCCGGCATGTCGGTGAGCCCGAAGAGCGGCCAGACCTGGCTGTCGGCGACGACGCGCGAGGCCTGGATCTCGTCGCGGCTGGCCTTGAGACTCGGCAGCTCGGCGACGAACCGGTCGATGGCGAACGTGCTCGACAGCAGGTCCTTGGCGACCGGTGTGGTCTCCTCGGCATCCCCACCCGGACGCCGCAGATCGAGCGACTCGGAGTCGAGGCCCGCTCGGGCCACGCCGCGGCGCACCGAGAGGGCGAGGGCGGCCGGCAGCGCCTGGTCGAGCGAGGCCTGCTCGAGGTTCTTGTAGAGCGTGAAGAGGGCGTTGCGCTCGAGGAGGTAGTTCTCCTTGAACTGGCCGAAGCCCGCCATCGACGCGTGGTGCTTGTGGAAGGCGATCGAGCCCGGCGCATAGGCGTAGCGCCAGCCGCGCAGGTTCAGCCGCCAGCCGAAGTCGACGTC
>CALRZA010000002.1:0-23529 GCA_943372535.1 Auritidibacter sp. Marseille-P8566 | reverse complement strand
GCGGGGCGAGCACGCCGGCGCCGGGCAGCAGGGCGTCGACCAGCGGCGTCATCTGGTGCTCGTCGCCGCCCGTGCCGTGGAGGGCGAGCACGAGAGGATCGCCCTCACGACGGGTGTGGGGCCAGGTGGCGTCCATCAGGCGGCTTCCGGGTTGTGCTGCGGATTGTTCTCCGCCGGAACGGTTACCGGGATCACCGCGTGCTCGATCTGCTCGCGATTCGGCTCGAGCCACGGCGGCAATTTGAGCGCGCGGCCCAGTTCGAGCAGCGGCTCGTCGATGTCGAATCCGGGGGTGTCGGTCGCGATCTCGAAGAGCACGCCCCCAGGCTCACGGAAGTAGACCGACGTGAAGTACTGCCGGTCGAGGATGCCCGTGACCTGGTACCCACGGTCGACGAGCTCGGCGCGCCAGAGCTCCTGGGTCGAGTGATCCGGCACTCGGAAGGCGATGTGGTGCACGGTTCCGCCCGCGCCCAGGCCCTGGGGGGTCAGGGACGAGCCGACGACATCCACGAGGGCACCGGGAGCGCCGTCGCCCGCGGCGAGGCGAGTGCGGCTGGCAGTCTGCTCGGTGATGCGCAGGCCGAGGTCCTCGAGCACGGCGATCGTCTGCTCGGGGGCGCGCACGGTCAGCACGCTCGAGTGCTGCCCGCGGATCGCGTACTCGGCAGGCACGCTCGCGGAGTCCCACGGGTCGCGGGGGTCGCTGACGTTCGACGCGACGAGCTCGATCTGCAGGCCGTCGGGGTCGGTGACGAGCAGGCGCTCCTCGGCGGAGTCCTCGGTCGTGATGCGGCCCTCGACGCCGAGGTCGGCGAAGTGCTGGGTCCACCAACCGAGGCTGCCGGCGGGCACCGAGAACGCGGTCGAGGTCGACTGACCGGCGCCGATGCGGCCGGGTTGGATGCCCCGCCACGGGAAGAACGTGATGAGGCTGCCGGGGCGACCCGACTCATCGCCGTAGTAGAGGTGATAGGTGCCGGGGTCGTCGAAGTTGACGGTCTTCTTGACGAGTCGCAGGCCGAGGCCCTTCACGTAGAAGTCGATGTTGCGTTGCGGGGCCCCCGCGATGGCAGTGACGTGGTGGAGGCCCGAGGTGCTGACGCTCATGGTCGGTGTCCTTTCGATATCCATGCAAACGCATGGAGTTCGCGAACTATTCCCGTGCCCTCAACGGTGTCACACTCGAACCGTGAAGGTCGACCTGAAGCGGGAGATCGCCGCCTACTCCGCGCGGGTGGGCCGGTTCGACGTCGTGACCGTTCCCGATCTGCAGTACCTCATGATCGACGGCCACGGCGACCCGAACACGTCGGCCTCGTACGCTGCGGCGATCTCGACGATCTTCCCCGTCGCCTATGCGCTCAAGTTCTTCAGCAAGCGCGAGCTCGATCGCGACTACGCCGTCATGCCGCTCGAGGCGCTCTGGTGGGCTGACGACATGTCGTCGTTCACGAGCGCCCGAGACAAGTCCCAGTGGAGCTGGACCGCCCTGAACCTCGTGCCCGACTGGCTGACCGCCGAGCACGTGGATGCCGCGGTCGCCGCCGTGCGCGCGAAGGGCGTCACCCCCGCTGCGCGTGAACAACTCGACGCGCTGCGACTCGAGACCCTCGACGAGGGCTTCTGCGTGCAGACCCTGAACGTCGGCTCCTACGACGACGAGGCCCCCGTGCTCGCGCGAATGCACGACGAGGTGATCCCGTCACAGGGCCTCACGATGACCGGTCGCCACCACGAGATCTACCTCAGCGACGCCCGCCGCACCGCGCCCGAGAAGCTGCGCACGATCCTGCGGCAGCCGGTGGCGCGGGGCTGACTCAGTACTGCCAGGGGTACGGCGACCAGTCCGGCTCGCGCTTCTCGAGGAACGCGTCGCGGCCCTCGACGGCCTCGTCGGTGCCGTAGGCGAGGCGGGTCGCCTCGCCCGCGAAGACCTGCTGGCCGACGAGGCCGTCATCCACCGCGTTGAAGGCGAACTTCAGCATACGGATCGCGGTCGGCGACTTGGTGAGGATCGTGCGCGCCCAGTCGTAGGCCGTGGCCTCGAGCTCGGCGTGGGGAACGACCGCGTTGACCGATCCGATGTCCATGGCGCGCTGGGCGTCGTACTCCCGGGCGAGGAAGAAGACCTCGCGCGCGAACTTCTGTCCGACCTGGCGGGCGAAGTAGGCGCTGCCGTAGCCGGCGTCGAAGGAGCCGACGTCGGCATCCGTCTGCTTGAACTTGGCGTGCTCGACGCTCGCGATCGAGAGGTCGCACACGACATGCAGGGAGTGACCGCCGCCGGCCGCCCAGCCCGGGATGACCGCGATGACGACCTTGGGCATGAAGCGGATCAGCCGCTGCACCTCGAGGATGTGCAGGCGACCGGTCGCCGCGGGCGCAATCTCGCCCTCACCGGGCTGGTACTGGTAGCCATCCCGCCCGCGGATGCGCTGGTCGCCTCCCGAGCAGAAGGCCCACCCGCCGTCCTTCGGGCTGGGCCCGTTGCCCGTGATGAGCACGACGCCGATGCGCGCGTTCTGGCGCGCGTCGTCGAGCGCGCGATAGAGCTCGTCGACCGTGTGCGGTCGGAACGCGTTGCGCACCTCCGGCCGGTTGAACGCGACGCGGGCCACGCGGCCGCTCACGTCGTGGTGGTAGGTGATGTCGGTGAACTCGGTGAACCCAGCGACGTCGCGCCAGAGGGTCTCGTCGAACAGCTCGGATACCGGTGCCATGGGTTCAGCCTAACGATCGGCGTCGCGGCGACGGGTGGTAACCAGCTCAGGTGGTGACGGTGGCGAGGAGGCTCAGGCCCTGCAGCAGCAGGTAGGGATTGGTGAGGATGCCGACGACGACCGCCGCGATCCCCCACCCGCGCCCGGCCTTGAGCACGATCGCGGTGATGCCGCCCAGCACCGCCACGGTCGACGCGATCATCGCCGCCCACGAGAGGGTCGTCGAGGTCTCGAAGTCGGCGTCCGTCGCGAGCACGATCGCGACCACGAGCAGCACCGCGGTCGTCAGTGCGAAGGCGAACGCGAGGATGCCCGGGATCGGCCGATACCACCGGCGCCTCTCGACGGGAGCTGGCGGGGCCTCGACGGGCTCCGGCTCGTCGATGAACATCGGCACGACCTTGATCGGCGTCGGCTCGATGTCACTCACGAGCCCACCCTATTCGACACGTTGGTTGGCAGACTGGACCCATGCTCCCCGCCCTGCGCGACCTTACCGCCACCGCCCGCGTCGTCAGCCTGCCTCTCGTCTCGCGGTTCCGCGGAATCGAGACGCGCGAGGCGATGCTGTTCGAGGGCCCCGAGGGATGGACCGAGTTCTCCCCCTTCGTCGAGTACGACGACGCGGAGGCGGCGACGTGGCTCGCGGCGGCGATCGACTTCGGCTGGCGCGCGGCCCCGGCTACCGTGCGCACGGAGGTGCGGGTCAACGCCACGATGCCGGCGGTCGCCCCGGAGGACGTGCCCGGCATCCTCGCGCGCTTCCCCGGCTGCCGCACGGTGAAGGTCAAGGTCGCCGACCCGGGCCAGCGTCTTGCGGATGACGTCGCCCGCGTTGCCGCCGTGCGCGAGCACCTCGGCATCGAGGGCCGCATCCGCCTCGACGCCAATGGCGCCTGGACCGTGGATGAGGCCGAGCGCGCGATCCACGCCCTTGCGAGCTTCGACCTCGAGTACGTCGAGCAGCCGTGCGCGAGCGTGCCGGAGCTCGCGGAGATCCGCGATCGCGTGGGCTACATGGACATCCCGATCGCCGCCGACGAAAGCGTGCGCAAGGCGACCGATCCGCTCGCGGTCGCACGGGCCGGGGCGGCGGACATCCTCGTGCTCAAGGCGGCTCCGCTCGGGGGCATCCACGCGACCCTCGCCCTCGCCGTCGAGGCCGGGCTGCCCGTCGTCGTCTCGAGCGCCCTCGACACCTCGGTCGGACTCGCGATGGGGCTGCACCTCGCCGCGGCCCTGCCCGAGTTGGAGTTCGACTGCGGGCTCGGCACGGCCGCGCTGCTCGCCGGCGACGTGACGGATGCCCCCCTCATCCCCGCCGACGGCCTCCTCACGGTCGGCCGGGTCACCCCCACCGAGCACCTCCTGGCGAAGCACGCCGCGTCGCCCGAGCGGACCGCGTGGTGGCTCGAGCGCCTCGAGCGCGCCTACTCGCTGGTTGAGTAGCGCGGGCTACAGCCCGCTGTACGCGTGCAGCCCCTTGAAGAAGAGGTTGACGATCGTGAAGTTGAAGAGCACCGCGCTGAAGCCGATGATCGCGAGCCACGCGCTGCGCGACCCGCGCCAGCCGCGCGTCGCGCGGGCGTGGATGTAGCCGGCGAAGATCGTCCAGATGATGAAGGTCCAGACCTCCTTCGTGTCCCAGCCCCAGTAGCGGCCCCAGGCACGCTCGGCCCAGATGGCGCCCGCGACCAGGGTGAAGGTCCAGAAGACGAAGCCGACGACGGTGACGCGGTAGGCCATCGTCTCGAGCCGCTCGGCATCCGGCAGCGTGTCGAGGAACCGCAGACCAGCGGCCTTGCCGGCCGCGCGGCGGGCCTGCAGCAGCTGCACGATCGAGAGTCCGGCGCCGACGGCGAAGAAGCCGGTTCCGAGCGTCGCGACGAAGACGTGGATGACCAGCCACACCGACTGGAGGGCCGGGGGCAGCGGCACGACATCCACATAGAAGTTGACGGTCGCGACGCCGAGGGCGATGAGGGTGAAGCCGCTGATGAAGGCGCCGAGGAAGCGGATGTCCTGCCAGAACTGCAGGGCGAGGAAGACACCCACGATGATCGCCGTGCCCGTGAGGGCGAACTCGAACATGTTGGCCCACGGCACGCGCTCGGCCGCGATGCCGCGCAGCACGGTCGCCGTGACGTGCAGTACCCAGGCCATCACGGTGAGAGCGAAGGCCGCGCGGAGGTAGCGGGGGCCCTTGGTCGGGGCGACCGGAACGGGCTTCTCGAGCACCGTCGTGCCGCCCGAGGAGGAGGTCGCCGCGGCAACCGCCACCGGCGCTGCCGCGGACCGGCGCGCGAGGTCGAGAGTGAAGAGCACGAACGCGAGCGTGTAGACGGCCATGGCCGAGTACACCGCGATCAGGGAGTAGGACACGAGGGTCTCAGTCACGATTCCACCTTAGGCGCGAGTTGCTGGGAGTGCTTCTCAGCGAGATCCGCGACGGCTGCCGCGAGGGTCGGGTCTTCGCCGCGAGCGAGTCCGGCGCATTCGAGCGTGAGACCGCCGGATGCCGCCACGGCTTTCACCCACACCCGTCGCCGAGGCACGAAGAGTCCGGCGAGCAGACCGCCGATCACGAGCGCCGAGAAGAGCAGCACCCACACCTGCGACGGGTCGTGGTGCACGTCGAGCGAGACGAACCGCGGGATCGCCGTCAGCTCGATCGAGCCGAGTCCGTTCGGCAGCTCGGCGACGTCGCCGAGTCGCAGTTCAATGGTGGGGTCATCCGCATCACGCCCCGCGATCTGGGTGAGCTCGTCGGTGTCGAGGGCGTAAGCATTGGTGGCCTGGCCGGAGTCGAGCCCGAGGTCGCCCGAGTAGACCTCGAGCGTGAGCAGCGGATTGAGCAGGTCGGGGTAGTTCGAGGTGAAGGCGCCCGACTCGAGCTCGACCGCGGTCGGGTACAGGAATCCGCGCATGCCCAGCTGGTCGTCGAGCCCGTCGGGCACCTTGATGATGCCGAGGCTCGTGAGGTTGGCATCCTGCGGCAGGAACGGCACCGACTGGCTGAAGACGACCACACCGTCGGCGTCGCGCACCGTCACGACCGGCGCGAACCCGTTGCCCAAGAGGTAGACCTGCGTGCCGCCGATCGAGAGCGGCTCGTTGACCTTGATCGTGCCCTCCACGGGCTCCTGCCCCCGCAGCGTGCTCGTGACCGTCGCGGTGAAGTCGACGGCCTGACCGAGGGCGCTGACGTTCTCCTCCTCGTAGACCGGCTCGAACGAGTCGAGGCGGATCGCGTAGGGCTCCAACGCCGAGTCGGTGAAGAAGCGCCCGGGGTTGAACGAGTCGTAGCTCGCCAGCGAGTTGAGGAACGAGTCACCCTCCACGACGACCCGTTGCCCCGAGTAGCCGAAGCCGCCACCGATGCCCACCGCGATCAGCACGCCGATGAGGGCCCCGTGGAAGACGAGGTTTCCGGTCTCGCGCAGGTAGCCGCGCTCCGCGCTCACGGAGTCGCCGTAGCGCTCGACGCGGTAGCCCTGGCGTCGCAGCAACGCCTCGGCGGAGTCGACCGCGGTCGCGGCATCCACCGCCACGGTGCGGGTCGTGAAGCCTTCGAGCCGCTCGAGCCGCGCCGGCGTGCGCGGCGGACGGGTGCGCAGTGCCTCGAGGTGGTGCTTGGTGCGCGGGATGACGCAGCCGATCAAGGAGACGAACAACAGCAGGTAGATCGCCGAGAACCAGATCGACGTGTACGTGTTGAAGACGCCGAGCGCGTCGAGCACCTCGGAGAGCTGGGGGTTGTCGCGCTTGTACTGGATCACCCCGTTGGGATCAGAACTCACCTGCGGCACGAGCGACCCGGGGATCGCCGCGATCGCCAGCAGCAGCAGCAGGAAGAGCGCCGTGCGCATGCTGGTGAGCTGACGCCAGAAGTAGCGCAGGTAGCCGACGAAGTCGAGCTTGGGCTGCGTGATGGGAGCCGACGTCGGCTGCTGGTCGACGTGGTCAGAGGGCCGGGAGGAATCCACTGATCACCACCTGGAAGTTCGACATGACGACGCCCCACACGCCCGTCACCATGAGCACGCCCATGACGATGAGCAGCGCGCCGCCGATGATGTTGATGAGGCGGATGTGCCGGCGCACCCACGCGACCGAGCTGCCGACCCAGCCGAATCCGATCGCGACGAGCAGGAACGGGATGCCCAGGCCGAGGCAGTAGAACACCCCGATGATCGCGGCTCGCCCCGGATCCCCCTGGTAGCTCGCGAGAGCGATCACCGCGCCGAGGGTCGGGCCGATGCACGGCGACCAGCCGATCGCGAAGACCGCGCCGAGCAGCGGGGCCCCCGCGAGCCCCGCGGCGGGTCGCCACGTGGGCTTGACCTGCCGCTGCAGGAAGGTCACCTGCCCGATGAAGACGAGACCGAGCACGATGAGGATGACGCCGCCCACGCGTTCCAGCACGGCACCGTACTGCAGCAGGAAGATGCCGAACGTGCCCGAGAGCACGAAGACGCCGAGGAAGACGACGCTGAACCCGAGCACGAAGAGGGCCGCCCCCAGCACCGTGCGCCCGCGGTTCTGCCGGTCGGCGTCGGTGACCCCGGTGACGTAGCCGAGATAGCCAGGTACCAGTGGAAGCACGCACGGCGAGAGGAACGCGAGCAGTCCGGCGCCGAGCGCGATCGGAATCGCGAGCCAGAGGCTGCCCGCCGCGGCGATCTCGCCGGGGGTCATGAGGGGCGCCGCACTACTGGTCCTCGGCGAGCACGGTGTTGATCATCGCGGCGAGGATCGCCTGGTCGCGGATGAGCCCGCTGATGCGCGCCGCGACCCGTCCGTCGCGATCCAGCACGATCGTCGTCGGCACGGCGTTCGGCGCGACCGACCCCGCGAACGCGAGCTGCACGGCCGAGTCGCGGGCATCCATGATCGACGGGTACTCGATGCCGAACTCGTCGGCGAAGGTGAGCGCCACCGCCTCGGAGTCGCTGATGTTGACGCCGAGGAACGACACGTCGTCGTACTCGGCGTCGAGAGCGGCCAGATCGGGCGCCTCGACCCGGCACGGCGGGCAGCTGGCGTACCAGAAGTTGACGACCACGACTTCGCCCGCGAAGTCGTCGCTCGAGACGGCGGCGCCGTTCTCGTCGACGCCGTCGAACACGATCGCCTCGTCCCGCGCCTCCGGGGGCAACTCGGTGTACGCCCCGTCGGCCGTGATGTAGCCCTGGCCCGAGCCGTCGGCATACTGCTCGGCGAGCGGGTCGTTCGTGCACCCGGTCAGCAGCAGAAGAGCGGCCACCCCCACGGCGGCGAAACGGACGTTCACGCGGCTCCCAAGCTCACGACGAAGACATTCACACGGCACCGAGATCAGTGGATGCCGCCAGCAAGTCTTTCGCAGGTTCCTGATAGGACACCTCGACGAAGCGGTCACCCTGCCGGGCCAATGTCGTAATGCTGGACAGCGAGCACCGCCGCTGCCGCGGGTCGTGATACAGCCGCCGATCGGCCACGCTACGGGCGACGGTGACGATCGGCATCTGGTGGCTCACGAGCACGACCTCCCCCGAGTCGACGGAGGCGTGGGCATCCGCGATCGCGGCGAACATGCGATCGCGCACGCTCACGTAGGGCTCACCCCAGCTCGGGCGGAACGGCCACACCAGGCGTGGCCAGGCGTCGGGGCGGCGAATCGCCTCGCGCATCCGCTTGCCCTCGAACCAGTTGTGCGGCTCGATCAGCCGCTCGTCGGTCGTGATGTCGAGACCGAAGCGCGTGGCCCAGGGCTGCGCCGACTCCTGTGTGCGCTGCAGGGGGCTGGCGACGAGGGCGCGAACCGGATGACCGTGCAGGCTCGCGGCCGCGGCATCCGCCATGCGGTGCCCCAGTTCACTCAGGTGGTACCCCGGGATGCGGCCGTAGAGCAGCCCCTCGGGGTTGTGCACCTCACCGTGTCGAACGAGATGGACGAGGTCGGCGGGCACGCCTCGATTCTACGGCGCGGTTGGTCGATGTACATTGCGAACTCCGAAATGTACATTTGGACCATGAAACTCACCGTCACGGATGCGCGAGGGCGCATGCCAGAGATCATCGAACAGGCACGCACTCAGGCAGTGTTCCTCGAGCGCCGTGGAAAAGTCGTGGGGGTCGTCGTCAGTTCCGAGCAGTATGAGCGGATGCTGGAGGCGATGGAGGAGACCGAAGACGTTCTCGCGTTCGATGACGCCATGGGCGAAGAGGGAGACAACATCCCTTGGGAGCAGGTCAAGGCCGATCTGGGCTGGGTGTGACCTACCGCATCGAACTTCGACCGGCGGCCGAGCGCGCCTTGCGCCGCATCGACCCTCAGGATCGACCTCGCATTCAGGGTGCGATCACCCTTCTCAGCCGAAACCCACGGCCGCCGGGCGCTCGAGCATTGCGAGGTCGCGACGGGTATCGAGTGCGAGTCGGCGACTACCGCATCCTCTACACGATTCAGGATGACGTGCTCCTGGTCGTCGTCGTGACGCTCGGCCACCGCAGTGACGTGTATCGAGGGAACTAAACTCTGGGGGTGACTCCTCGCACCCTGATCAAGAACCTGGCCGCCGCGACTGATGGGCCGGTGCGCGTCTCCGGCTGGGTCGAGACCGTGCGCGATCAGAAGAAGGTGCAGTTCGTCGTGCTGCGCGACGAGTCCGGTGCGGTGCAGCTGGTGAACCCGCGAGCGACGGATGACGAGGGCACGGTCATCCCGGACCCCCTCGCCGAGACCATCTCCGGACTCGCTCAGGGTACGTTCCTCACCGCGACCGGCGAGCTCAAGCACGACGAGCGCGTCAAGCTCGGCGGGGTCGAGATCAAGCTCGACGGCCTCGACATCGCCGCCGCCGCGATCCCCGAGACGCCGATCGCCGACGACTCCGGGGTCGACAAGCGCATGGACTGGCGCTTCCTCGACCTGCGCCAGCCGAAGAACAACCTGATCTTCCGCATCCAGACCACACTCGAGCACGCGTGGCGCACCTACTGGATCGAGAACGACTTCATCGAGCTGCACACCCCCAAGCTCATGGCGAGCGCGAGCGAGTCGAAGGCCGAGCTGTTCGAGGTCGAGTACTTCGAGGGCAAGGCATACCTCGCGCAGAGCCCGCAGTTCTTCAAGCAGATGGCGCAGCCTGCTGGCTTCGGCAAGATCTTCGAGATCGGCCCGGCCTTCCGTGCCGACCCCAGCTTCACGAGCCGCCACGCCACCGAGTTCACGAGCGTCGACAGCGAGATCAGCTGGATCGACTCGCACGACGACGTCATGAAGCTGCACGAAGAGCTTCTCGTCGCCGGCTTCCAGTCCGTCAAGGACAAGCACGGCGCCGAGATCGAGGCCCTGTTCGGCGTCGAGGTGACCGTGCCCACGCTGCCGTTCCCGCGCATCCCGCTCGCCGAGGCGAAGCGCATCGTCGCCGAGCACGGTTACGAGGTGCCGCGGGCGGACGACGACATGGACCCGGAAGGCGAGCGTCGCATCGCGGCCTACGTCAAGGAGACGTTCGGGCACGAGTTCGTGTTCCTCACCGACTACGCCTCGAGCATCCGGCCGTTTTATCACATGCGCCACGAGGGCGATGCGGGACTGACGAACAGCTACGACCTCATCTTCAACGGGGTCGAGATCTCGACCGGAGCCCAGCGCGAGCACCGGGTCGAGAAGCTCATCGAGCAGGCCCGCGACAAGGGGCTCGACCCCGAGGAGCTCGACTTCTACCTCGACTTCTTCCGCTACGGGGTGCCCCCGCACGGCGGATTCGGCATGGGCCTGAGCCGCGTGCTCATGCTCATGCTGCACCTGCCGAACCTGCGCGAGACCACCTACCTGTTCCGCGGTCCGACTCGCCTGACGCCGTAGGGTCGTCGCGATCGGTGGCCGGGATAGGGTCACCGATATGAAGAGATTGCTCACGTTCGGCATCCTGCTGGTGACGCTGTCCGGTTGTGCTGCCGTCGCGCCCGAACCGACCGTGAGTCTGGAGCCGAACAGCAGCAGAACCTCGGCTTTCGATCTGGACTGCTCTCAACTCGTCCCCTCCGATCTGCTCGCCGCCGTCTGGGACGAGCCGCTCGAGCCGAGGCCGTACCACGAGGCCGGAGCCGCGGGGTCATGGGAGATGCAGGCGACCGCCTTGATGCAGGATGGCGCCCTCGCGTGCGGCTGGAGGGCATCCGGTGAAGGAAGTCCCGGGCTGGTCATCCTCGCCCTGGACGACGCCATCGAGGGCTTCGAGGTCTCGGAGCCGAGCTTCCTCACCAGCGAAGCGTTCCCCTACGACCCGGTCGACTCCGGTGATGGAGGGCACACCTTCTGCCGCACCGACACGCCGGGGCCCGGCATCCGGTGCCACTGGAACGTCCTGATCGGCGACGCGTGGGTGTCGTTCTACTTCCAGGACCTGCCCGACTCGGAGCTGACGTCAGACGGCCGTGCGGTGCCCGACAGCGGAGTCGGCGACATCGTCGACTCCGCTGTGGCGGCGATCGATGGCGCGGCGCGCATCGAGATCGAGCGCGCGACGAGCGAGCTCGCGGCCTGTGAGCGGGTCATCACCCCCGCCGCCATCGCCGGCACGCTCGGGGTGACGGAGGCCGACGTGCAGACCCTCTTCGGTCGGCCGGTGGATGACTCCCTGGGTCGGTCGACGCCTCTCTTCGGTCAAGTGATGTGGGCGTACTCGTACCAGCGCCTGGGCTATACGGAGTGCGCCTTCGGCAGCGAGTCGATGCGCGGAACGGTCATGGTCGCCCCCGGAGCCGCCTGGATCCTCGAGGAGCCGGCCGCCGTGCAGCCGTCACTTCGCGAGGTCGAGGGGTTCGGCTCGGGAGTCGACGAGTGCCTCACCGAGGATGACTTCATCCTCTGCACCGTCGCCGTGGCGATCGGCGACGATCTGCTGCTCGCGCAGGTGGCGCCGCAGACCGAGGAGGAGGGCCACCGAGTGGCGCTCGAGTTGGTGACCCTGTTGGCGGCCGGCTGACCCCGTAGGGCGGGCTACTCGACCGCGGCCTCGGCGGCTCTACGGGCGCGGATCCGTTCGCGAAGCTCGACGGGTGACACGGCGAGACGCGCGTAGCGGGTGACGCGCACTCCCCACTGGCGTCGGTACTGCTCGTTCAGCGCCAGGCTGACGTCGAGCTCGTGCTGTACGTCGTTGAGGGCGACCTGCAGGGTGTCGCGGTAGGTCTCCGACGCGCGCAGCTGCTCGCGCACGTTGGTGGCGAAACGCAGCGTGGGAGTGCGGGGTTGCTCGGTGCGCTCCGCCGCGAGCATCGTGGTGAGATATCCGTTCGCGACGTCGGCGCGTCGCGCGTAGCTGTGGCGCTCCGTCACGATCGCCGAGAGCCGCGCCGCCCGCTCGCGAACGGCATCCGGATCAGCGCGCAGGGCCCCGATCGTCTGACCGAGAGTGGAGCCGTCGCCGTAGACGGCGACCTCGCCCAGCCCGAGATCCGCCAGACCCGCCTCCGTGTTGGTGACCACGAGGGCGCCGCAGGCCAGGGCATCGAAGAGCCGACTGTTCTGGCTGCCGTACTTGGCCGCGGCGGGAATGACGTCATCGATGACGTACTGCCACTGCGAGTACACCCAGGGCAGCGAGAAGTAGTCGATGGTGTGCCGGTGGTCGATCTGCTCGGGAATCTGCAGGAACCGGGCGTTCTTGCCGAACCAGGTCACCGCCTCGGTCGAGGCGAGGTCGGACAGCGACTCGATCAGCGCGCGGCCGACTCCCCAGAAGTTCGCGGTGGTCACCACTTCGTCGCGGCGCGAGGTCTCGACCGGGTGGAAGAGCTCGGGGTCGGTGCCGAGCGGCAGCACCTCGACCGCACCGACGAAGTGACGTCGAACTTCGTCGGCGGATGCCTCCGAGCTGCACCAGACGGCGGCGAACGTGTCGAGGAACGGCAGGCTCACCCACGTGTCGGTCCAGTTGCGCACCCAGGCGATCAGCCTGGTCTCGTCGCGCACGAGCCCCGGCACGAACGACTCGATCATGACGATCGCGGCATCCATGCCCTCGGGGGTCTCCTCGCCCCACCGACCCGTGGGCCACAGGGTGATCCCCCACCCGAGACGGCGCAAGTACTTGGTCAGACCGAGCGCGACGTAGAGGTCGCCCTTCGAGTCGTTCAGGTCGTCGGTCGAGACGACGATGAGCAGGCGCCCGAGCGCGCCGTCGGCGAATTTGCCCGCCGCGAGGGCCCGGTATTCGCTGACAACCTCGGGCTCCGGGACGAAGGGCTCCATTGCTCCCACGTGTTCCACGGTGTGAGCCTAGCGGCTCGGCGCTCTCACGTCGGAGGCGCTGCGTGTCACTGGGCGGGGCCCCACGGCGGCGGGAAGTTCAAGTGCCGCTGCGCGATCTGAAGCACGACGATATCGGGCTGGTACGACGTCGCCAAAGCGAGGATGTCCGGCTGCGCACCGGGACCCGCGTCGATGTTGTGCCGCACCTGCATTGTCTCCGCGAAGGACTGCTGGGTGAAGGGCGACATGCTCGTGCCGAACGAGTCGCGAACGAGCAGAAGACGGCCGTCGGATTGCGCCGACTCCGTGAGTGTCGTCGCCGGAAGCTGCCGGAGGTCGGTCCTCGCGGTGCCGTCGACGACGACGGCGGCCGCATCCACTGCTCGCAACTCGACGTCGCTCAGGGGCTCCGCGAACACCGCGGTCGTCCAGTCGGGCACCGGGCTGGTCAGGTTGTACGGAGCGAACTCGTTGTTCTGATCCGTGGTCTCGACTCCTTCGAGAGCGAGGGGTTCGAGTGCGCTGAACTGCGGCAGCGCCGCCGAGATGCACTCCGTGACAGCGTTCCACCCCACGTAGGCCCCGTAGTCGGACCAGTGACTGTTGACCCTGCTGTACACCGGGGTGTTCTCGGCCTCGTCTCGCAGAGGCTGCCGCAGATCGACCAGCGGGAGGGCATCGCCGGCCGCCATGAGCTGATCGAGCGGACCCGAGCCTCGCAACTCCTGAGCCCACTCAGGGAGTTCTTCGGGATAGACCGCCCACTTCGCGGGCGAGATGACGATGAAGAGCGGGATCCCCTGCGCGGCGAGACTCGTGTCGAGATCGGCGAACCACGTCACCCACCGGTTCAGCTCATCCTCGGTCAGGTATCGGCGTCCGACAGATTGCGAGAAGTTGTTGGCTTGGATGTCGCCCCAGAAGACGAAGCCATCCTCGCCGAGCACGTAGGCATTGGTCATCTCGTCAGCGTGGGAGGCCCACGTCGCCTCGGATGCCGCAGCTTCGAGTCCCAGCCACGGCTCCTGCCCCGACGGCTCGACGTCAGGGCTGCAGACCCCGGGAAGGCGGCCGGACTCCTCGTCCGCGTCGGCGGTGGGCTCGGGCGGGATCCCCGGCACGGCGGAGGGCCCGGCCCCCGCGGTCGTGCGCTCGACGACGACTCCGGTGACGGTGAGGAGCACCACCAGAATGGCCAAGATCGTCAACGGGACGTACCGCAGGTGCCGCCACCGACGGGTGTCGATCGCCTGATCGGGTGGCAGTTGACGCAGACTCACGACGGACCTGCCAATCCGGTCCGGAAGCCGACGCGGTGCAGTCCCGCTCGAACCCGATCGGTCACCGGATCGATGGCGACCCGGTAGAGCCACGCCACCCAGCGTGGCGTCCAGTTCTTCAAGCCCATCGCGGGTTTCTCGATGAGATGCCACGACAGATAGGCATAGATGTGGCACCCCACCACGATCACGACGTGGTAGACGATCCATCCCTGATCCTGGAGGCCGAAGTAGGCGGCGAACTGCATCAGCGGCCACGCGATGATGTAGATGCCATACGAGAAGTCGCCGAACCTCTCCCAGCGCTGCAGCTTCGTCGCACGGATGGCGAACCAGATGAGGAAGTAGCAGAAGAAGTACTGGCCGAAGACGAGCCAGCCGCCCCTCGCGTAGGTGAACAGCGCGACGACGATCGCTGCGATCGCCAGCCGATCGTCGAGGGGGATCTTGTCACCGAAGAGGGCGAAGAGGATCCCGAAGGCGAACGGAGCGAACAGGAGCAGCAGGCGAAAGTCGGAGAACATCCCTCCCGCCTGAATCATCGAGCCGGCCCGGAGCCACTGGAAGCTGGCAAGTCCGATGATGCCGAACGCGATGACCGCGCCCACGACGCGGTTGGACAGGGCTCCGACGACCCCGAGCACGCCGACCAGGATGTAGGCGGCGAACTCGAACCCGAGCGTCCACGCTGATCCGTTCCAGTCGAAACCGCCGTGATCGGTGTAGAAGGGGATCGTCGTCCCCATCTCCGCGATGTTGGGCTGGGTCATGACGAGCCACATGTTGTTGAAGAAGTAGGTGAGCGGCGACTCCGTCGTCGACGTGAAGTACCCGTCGATCGACCCGGTCTCGCGGATCCACGCAATCGGGGCGAGCGCGAACGCCACCACGATGAGGGCGGTCCAGAACGCGGGCATGATCCTCATCGCGCGCCGCCAGAAGAAGCGGAGGGTGGACGCCGAGCCCATCCGGCTCTTGGTGATGAGGAATCCGGAGAGGAAGAAGAAGCCGCACACCGCGACACCGCCGAGTGACTGTTCGTCGCTCCATTGCGTTCCCAGGTCCTTGCCGCCATAGAAACCGGCAAGGGGTCCCGCGTGCGAGAAGATCACCATGAACGCCATGAGCCACCGTACGAAGCCAATGCTGTTGGCGTACGGGTTGAAGGAGTTGGCGATGGTGGCGACCACCGCTACAGCTTACTGTCCGAGTTCGCGCTCGATCAGTGGGCCGAGATAGGTCATGAGCGTGCGGGCGTATCGGCCCGAGATGTGGTTCTGGTCAGGGTAGACAACGACGCCACCCACCACGGCGTAGCACCTCTCCTGGTCGCAGAACGCATCGGTCAGGTCGATCTCGCGCACCGTGTCGGTGAGCCGCTCGAGGGCCGCGTCCTGGGAGTCGAGGGGGATCGCCACGTCACGGTCGATCGAACAGGGTGAGGACGTCCCCACCAGCGGGATGAGGCACTCCGGCACCGAAACACTCACGGTTCTCGGCCAGTCCTTGATCGAGATGATCGTCTTCCCCGTCGCGCTGACCTCTTCCCATGTTGCGATCGCGTCGTCGGTGCTCAGCTGGAACCTCGGCTCGCGGCTGGGGTCGGAGTAGCTGCTCGAGAAGTTGAGATACACGACTGCCGAGATATCCGCTCGTGACGCGATTTCGGTTCGGACGCGCTCCGACCAGACACGGCACGCCTGTTCGCGCTGGGCCGCTTCAGTCTCGTCCATCTGATCGATCGGTCCGAAGTTGAGTCCTGAGCACGCGAAGCGGGTGTAGGTGACCACCTTGATCCCCTGCTCTGCGAAGTACTCGCTCATGGCGCCCGTCATCGACGCCGCATGGGAGTCCCCCACCAGGGCGATCGTGACCTCGCCCTCCAGATCCCCGAACTCACAGCTGGCCCACTCCACATCGAACCAGGTCAGGCACCAATTGCTCGAGTCAAGGTCGGCGGCAGCCGCAGCGAGGTCGACGTCCGATCCGAGAACGAAGCGGTCGGGGCACGACGAGTTGCCGAGCATCGCGTGGGCCCCGAAGCAGCCGGACTGGTCCTTGATCTGCTCCTGAGCCGCGGCTCGATCTGACTCCACCTGGCTCGCGATCGTGGCGCTCGTGCTGACGGAGAGCGAGGTGAACACGACGACACCGATGAGGGCGAAGACGTAGGCGGGTGCTCGACGCCGAACGAGAAACGAGGCTCGTCGGGCAGGGTCCTCGACGATGTACTTCGTCGCCGCGCCCAACACCAGACTCGCGACCACGATCGCCACGCCCTCGACGACGGACGGGCGGCGGCCGGTGAGCACGATCAGCGCGATGATCAACGGCCAGTGCCACAGGTAGACCGAGTACGAGATGTCGCCGATGAACTGGACGGGACGGATGCGGATGAGCCACGCGAGCGGCACCAGGCGGGGGAATCCGCCCATGATGACCAGAACGGTCCCGAGAACCGGGAACAGGGCGAGGTATCCCGGGAACGGCGACGACCTGCTGAGCAGCATCGCCGAGCCCGCGATCATGGCCAACCCGACCAAGGTCACGATCGACGTGTTCGCCAGCACGGGCACCGAGCGAAGGGCCACGATCCACTGCCGACGACGCATCGCCACGATCGCGAGCAGGGCGCCTGCAGCGAACTCCCACGCTCGAGTGGTCGTGGCGAAGTAGGCGAACGCGGGGCTGAACCAGGTGAGATAGATCGAGTAGCCGAGCGACACCACGAAGACGGCCGCGGCGATCCACCCGAAGGTGGCCGCTCGAGGAATCGTGGGCCGCACGCGCGACACGATCCACCCGATCACGACCAGCAGAATCGGCCACCCGACGTAGAACTGCTCCTCCACCGACAGAGTCCAGAAATGCTGAACCAGGGTCGGGCTTTGGTCCGCCGCGAGATAGTCGACGGCGTCGTATCCGAGAATCCAGTTCAGGACGTAACCGGAGGCGGCCGCGATCTGCCGAAGTGTCTGCTCACGCACCACCATCGGCATGATGGTGAAGACCGCGATGGTGCAGGTCGCCAGGACGGTGAAGGCGGCCGGCAACAGTCGCCTGATCCGCCGCGCCCAGAACTGGGTGAGCGAGATCCGTCCATGGCGATCGTGCTCGCGCAGCAAGTGATCGGTGATCAGGAATCCGGAGATGACGAAGAAGACATCCACACCGATGAATCCGCCTGGAACGCGACCGGGCCAGACGTGGTAAGCGAGAACCAGAAGCACGGCGAGAGCGCGGAGCGCCTGAATCTCAAGAAGGACACCGCCCCGAAGGCCGGGCGACACGGGGGCCCTGACCGCCGAGGGATCGGTCGTGACTGTCACGAGACCTCTCCCCCCTGCCACGTCCGACGCGATTACCCTATGGATCCTCAGGTAATGCTAGCGGTCTTCAGCGCCGGGCGCCGGGCGACCCCGGAGCCGCCGGTAGAGGGGGCGGAGGCGGTCGGTGAGCCCGGGGTGGAACTGGCCGATGTAGAACTTGACGAATCCGAGGCGGGTCGCCGTGGTGATGCGGCGGGCGATCGCATCGCGCTCGCGCACGGTGTGCACCTCGTCGATCGCGTAGCCCTGCACGGTCGAGCTCATCTGATCGAGCTTGTACTCGAGGAAGGTGTGGCTGATCGCGGCGTACTCCGCGGTTGCAACCGTGCGCGAGTGGTAGCCGAGCTCCCCCGCCGCGTAGGGCACGATGCGCTCCTGCACATGAGCCAGGCTGCCGTCGCCGTGCTCGGTCTCCGGCTGGTAGTCCTCGTAGCTGATCTCCTCCTGGAAGAGCAGGCGGAGGGCCTCGGGGCGGGCGATGAACATCGCCCCCAAGGGAGCCAGCGGCGAGATGTCGTCGAGCGGCACGGTGATGCCGAGGCGCTCGCACAGGGCCGCCGTGGGCTCCTTGTTGGTGAACCAGGCGCCGCCGAGGGTCGGGAAGCCGATGTGCACTGTCGGCGGGAAGACGACCCCGAGGCCGGGCTCGGCCTGGAAGAGGCCGAGGAGGTTGGCGGTGTACCCGGGCGACCCGAGCAGGTTCTCGAGCTGCTGGCGCTTGAAGAGGGTGCCGACGGCGGATCCCTGCTGCACCGTCTTCTTCGAGTGCACCTTCACGACGATGTCGTACTCGCCGCTGGTGACGACGTCACGGCATCCGATGAAGAAGCCGCTGAGGTCACGACCGCGATTCGACGGCAGGACCCGCACCTCGGATCGGCGGATGCCGGGGTCGGCGCGATCGGCGATGCGCGCGCTGATCACATCGGCCTTCTCCTGCGACGTGGTCGTCACGTAGAGGTCGTACTCGCTCGGCAACGACGCGAGCCGGTCGAGCAGCTCGTCGGTCATGTCCTCGTAGTAGATGTGCACCGTCGCGGCGATGCGGAACGGGGCCGAGCGGTCGTAGTCCGCCTCCCGCTCCGGCAGGATCTCGAGCATCGAGGCGTTGGTGTTGAGGATCTTGGGCGGCGCGTGCCTCGACATGTTCTGCAGCACGAGCTGTCGCGGGTAGCCCTGCGCCTCCACCGAGTCGAGAAGCCAGCGACCGACGACACCCTCGCGGTCGAGGTAGAGGGGGTCGTGGAAGAAGACGCGGCGCTTGAGCGCGGGGCATCCGTCGTCGAGAAGCTGCTGCGCACGATCGAAGGCCGGGTGGGCCGTGCCCGGGTAGTCCTCGTGCGGGAACGCGACGCGGTACCGGAATCCGAGATCTTCGAAGTGACTCGTGAAGCGGGACTCGTGGTGCAGGATCGAGTCGGAGTAGGTGAGGATCTCGGGCATCGTGTCCCAGTACTCGGCCCACTGCGGCGAGGTGAAGAGGCTGCGCCGCACGGCGATCCAGTGCGACTGGATGTGCGACGGCATCGTGCCCTCGAGGGTGATCGGATGCGGGGTGAACTCCGCGTGATCCGTCATGCCCCAGTAGTCGAGCTCCTGGCTGCCCATGCGCTCGAACATCGGCGCGAAGTCGCCGACCGGTCCGAACCACGTGTAGTTCATGAGGATGACCTCGTCGTACTCGGCCAGCCGCGCCCGCCCGAACTTGTCGAGGGCGAAACGGTAGCCTCCGACATCCAGGCCCACGTTCTCGCGCTCCCAGACCTCGTCGGCCACGTCGGCGAGCGCCTCGCGGCCCTGCTCGACGAGGGGACCGTTGGAGATCACGATGATCGTCTCGGCGAACGGACGAAGCCGGCTGAGCTTGTAGGGGATGTAGTCATCCACCTGACCGCGCGGGTCGAAGAGGAGGTAGAAGATCACCCGGCGGCCCGCGGAGGGGAAGGCGGAACGGGGGATTGGGGAAGTCATGTGCGTGTTGGTCCTGACGTCGCGTCGGCCCGCAGGCCTTCCATCGCAGCAGCCTCGATTATAGACGTGACGTCTGGTCGTCTCCTGTGGAGCGACGACACCGGAGGTCGTCAGACAGGCGCTCTAGGATGGTCAGGTCGAGCGGGAGAGGGCGCATGCCGGAACGAATGCTGGTGACCGGAGCGGGTGGCTATATCGGACGCCATGTCGTGCGAGCCCTTCTGGACCGCGGCCATGAGGTGACCGCGACGGTGCGCCCGGGCTCACGCGCCGACGTCGATCCGCGGGCGCGCATCGTGCAGGTCGACGTGCTGAACCCCGACCTCGACCTCGCGACGCTCGGCGCCGAGGCCCCGGAGGTGGTCATCCACCTCGCCTGGCAGGACGGCTTCTCGCACAACGCGCCCTCGCACCTCGAGCAGCTGTCGAGCCACTTCCGTCTTCTCGACCGTCTCGTCGACTGGGGCGTCACCCGGGTGGCCGTGCTCGGCACCATGCACGAGGTGGGCTACTGGGAGGGACCCATCGACGAGTCGACCCCGACCAACCCGCTCACCCTGTACGGAGTCGCCAAGGATGCGCTGCGGCGCGCGTGCGAGATCCGGTTCCGTGATCGTGTCGAGCTGCAGTGGTTGCGCTGCTATTACATCTACGGCGACGATCGCAACAACCAGTCGATCTTCACCCGGCTTCTCGAAGCGGTCGATCGCGGCCAGGAGACCTTCCCGTTCACGAGCGGAACCAACCGTTACGACTTCATCGACGTGAGCGACCTGGGAGCCCAGATCGCGGTCGTGAGCGCCCAGTCGGAGGTGACGGGTGTGATCAACTGCTGCAGCGGCATCCCGGTCAGCCTCGGCGAGCAGGTGGAGTCGTTCATCACGCAGCACGATCTGCCCATTCGACTCGAGTACGGCGCCTTCCCGGATCGGCCCTACGACTCCCCGGGAGTCTGGGGTGACGCGACGCGGATCGTTCACCTGATGTCCTGACCGGGGACGGTGCCGCGGCCATAGGATGACCCCACGCAACCGCAACTGCGAAAGGGATCGTCATGGCTGGAAAGTTCGTCATCACCAAGGACAAGAAGGGCGAGTTCCGTTTCGTCCTCAAGGCCGGCAACGGTGAGGTGATCGCGATGTCGGAGGGCTACGCTGCCAAGGCATCCGCGCTCAACGGGATCGAGTCGGTTCGCAAGAACGCGGCGGATGCCGTGGTCGTCGACGAGAGCGCTTCCTGACCCTCGCTGTCGTTCACCTTCATGGGGCATGATGTCGTCATGTCCAAGAAGATCGATGCAGCGCTGAAGGACCTCAAGAAGGCGCTCAACAAGCACGCCGAAGTCGTCGGGGGCCGATCGGTCTCCCTCAAGAAGGCCGAGCGCGCGAGCGCCAAGGTCGTCGAAGCGGCGGAAGCCTATGCGGCGGTCGTCGCGGCGAAGAGCGGCACGGGCAATCCTTTCGTCGCGGTGCTCTCGTCAGGCCTCGAGCAGTCGACCATCGCGTCGCTCTCGGCCGAGCGTGACGCGATCGCGAAGAGCCTCACCGGACCGATCCCCAAGCAGATCGCCTAGTCGTCGGCGAGCGCTTCGGTGAGGGCGACCCGCAGCCGCTCCGGCTCGACGCGCCAGATCGTGTGCACGGCTCCATTGATCTGCAGCACGGGGATCTCGTCCCAGTAGCGCGCGTGCAGCTCCGGCTCGTCGAGGATCGAGAGTTCCTCCCAGACGATGGATGCCGTGGGCCCCAGCTGCGCGATCACCGCCGTCGCGGCATCCCGAGCCTCGTCGCACAAGTGACATCCCGGCTTGCCGATGAGAGTCAGGCGGACGGAGGGCACGACCCTAGACTAATCAGCGATGCCCGCCGCTGAGCTTCCTCCCACCGATCGCCCGATCATCGCGTTCTTCGATGTCGACAACACGCTCATGCGTGGGGCGAGCGTCTACTACGTGGGCCTCGAGGCCTTCCGGCGCGGATTCGTCTCGTTTCGCGACATCGCCCTGTTCGCCTGGCACCAGTTCCGCTTCCTCGCCGTGGGCGAGAACCGCAACCATCTGGCCACGGCGAAGGAGAAGGCGCTGGGCCTCGCGGCCGGGCACCGCGAGAGCGAACTCGTCGAGCTGGCCGAAGTGATCTACGACCGCCACATCCTGCCGAACCTCTGGCCCGAGACGGTGGAGCTCACGCGAGAGCACCTGGCGAAGGGTCACGAGGTGTGGCTCATCACGGCGACCCCGCAGATCGTCGCCGAGGTGATCGCCGCGCGCCTGGGCTTGAGCGGCGCGCTCGGCTCGAAGGTGATCGTCGAAGACGGCATCATCACCGGTGTGATCGACGGGCACATCCTGCACGGCGACGAGAAGGCGACCGTGGCGCTGGCGCTCGCGCGCGAGAAGGGCGCCGCTCTCGACGACTGCTGGGGCTATTCGGACTCGGCCAACGACATCCCGTTGCTGACCGCGGTGGGGCATCGCGTCGTCGTCAATCCCGACGCGCGGCTGTCAGGCCACGCCAAGGAGCATGGGTGGGACTCGATGACGCTCAAGCGTTCGAGCATCCGTGACGCGCGCCGGCGCGTCAGGCGCGAGGCGCGGCGCTCCGTCTAGAAGGCGCTACTTCTTGTTGCGACGCTGGTGACGCGTCTTGCGCAGCAGCTTGCGGTGCTTCTTCTTCGCCATGCGCTTGCGACGCTTCTTGATGACTGAACCCATGAGAACCTCAACTGTTCTGGTACGAACCGACCCGGTTCGCTAGAAGAACCGTGGAGACAACAAGGGGCAAGTCTAGCCGACTGTCAGCCGACGTCGCTGATCGGGGTCTGGATCGCCGAGACGACCGCCGACTCCGGGATGCGGAACGACCGCCCGAAACGCACCGCCGGCAGCTCACCCGCGTGCACGAGTCGGTAGACCGTCATGTTCGAGACGCGCATCATCTCGGCCACCTCGGCGACCGTGAGAAAGCGCACATCGGACAGGTCCTGCGACATTCGGCTGAACTCCTCGGGAGGCGTCGACACCCGCCCGTGTGACGGAAGTGCTAATCGGTAACACTAGGGGCTGATGTGATCCGGTGTCCAGCCCCGGCATTCCGCGACCGAGGCCGTCTCAGCGCGAGAACGGACGCTTGCGCACGATTTTGGGCAGCCGGCGACCGACCTGCTCCGTCGCCCCGTGGATGACCGTGCGAGCCGAGTGCGTGCCCTCGGCCACCCGACGCCCGATCGTCTGCCCCACGTCGACCCCGGACCACGCGGCGAACACCGCCCCGTCGGAGTCGGCCACCTCGCCGCCGGCCTCGTGCACGTCGGCGTCGAGGAAGGGGGCGAGCCAGTCCTCCACGACCTCGAGAGGGGTCGACTCGAGTCGGTAGAAGCGGTGTTGACCCTCTTCACGCACCGACACGAGATCGTGGTCGCGCAGCACCTTCAGGTGCTTCGAGACGGTCGGCTGGGTGAGTCCGAGCCTCTCCACGAGGTCCCCGACGCTGATGTCCCCGGTCGGATGCGACCCGTCGACGAAGCGCTCGAGCAGTGCGAGCAGAACCTCTCGGCGAGTCGCGTCTGAGATCACGTCGAAGATGTCGGCCATTCCCACAGGGTAATCGCGCGGCCCGCTTCACACCACGCGAGCACGGGACCCGGGGCTATGATTCGACCGTCGAAGACGAGTCGGACACGACCGGAAGAGAGGCCCCTCGGTGGTTGAGAAGATCGCCCACGACGCTCCCGTGCTGGTGATCGGGCTCGGTCGGTTCGGGGCCGCGACCGCGGGACAGCTCCAGCGGCTCGACCGCGAGGTGCTCGCGCTCGACGAGGATGCCGGGCTCGTTCAGAAGTGGTCGGAGCGCGTCACGCACGCGGTGCAGACGGATGCCCGCTCGATCGATGCGCTGCGCCAGATCGGTGCCCAGGACTTCTCCATCGCCGTCGTGGCGGTGGGCTCATCGATCGAGGCGAGCGTGCTCATCACCGCGAAT
>CALRZA010000001.1:0-25536 GCA_943372535.1 Auritidibacter sp. Marseille-P8566 | reverse complement strand
CGACCGAGAAGAGGCGGTACGAGCACGGGTACAGGCCCCAGATGCCGGTGAGCTGGGTGAGCTCGACCGTGAGCGACGCGGCGAAGCCGATCATCGCGGCCCTCGCGACGCCGAAGCCGAACATCGCGCGCAGCAGGAACCCGAGCGGCATGAAGAACAGCACGTTGAAGAGGGTGACCTGCAACGCGGGATTCGAGAGGAACGAGCCGCCGTTGGCCTGCTCGTCGATGATCGCGCGGATGTCGGTGAGCGGATCGAACACCGGGCTCGTGCACGTGTAGTCGCCGATCTGCGGCGCGGGCAGCGACGTGTAGCTGATGAGCGAGAACGCCACGATCAGCAGCGCGAGCCAGCCGATCGTGCGCCAGAAGGTCATGCCGCCGCGGCGGCGATAGCTGATGAAGACGAAGGGCACGAAGAGCAGCAGGGCGGCGACGCCGCCGATGATGATCGCGACGATTCCCGGAGTGATGCGTTCCACGGCACGACGTTAGCGGATGAGGCGGGTCGAGCCCGTCGACACCTCCCCCGCGCCGTCGACAGACCCTAGGCTCGACCTCATGACGCCGAAGTCACCCTCCACCCGCACCTCCGTCGACGTCGCCATCATCGGCACCGGATTCGCCGGGCTCGGCATGGCGGCCCGTCTCTCCCAGCGCGGTGACCGCGACTTCGTCGTGGTCGAGCGCGCGGCCGAGCTGGGGGGCGTCTGGCGCGACAACACGTATCCCGGGGCGGCGTGCGACATCCGCAGCGATCTGTACTCGTTCTCGTTCGCCCCGAATCCCGACTGGTCGCGCAGCTATGGCGCGCAGCCCGAGATCCTCGCCTACCTGCAGTCAGTGGCCGAGCGGTTCGAGCTCGCCCCGCACCTGCGGTTCGGTCACGACGTGCAGCAGGCGACGTGGGATGACGCGGCTCGACGCTGGCTCATCACGACGAGTCAGGGCGAGTTCACCGCGCGCGTGCTCGTCTCGGGGCACGGCCCGCTCGTCGAGCCGGTGTGGCCGGCGATCGACGGGCTGGACGACTTCGCCGGGCCGCGGTTCCACTCCGCCCAGTGGCGGCACGATGTCGACCTCGCGGGCAAGCGCGTTGCGGTGATCGGCACCGGGGCATCCGCGATCCAGCTCGTGCCGGAGGTGCAGAAGGTCGCGGGGCATCTCACGGTGTTCCAACGCTCGGCGCCGTGGATCATCCCGCGCCACGACGTGCCGACGAGCGCAGCACGACGGCAGCGCTTCGCTCGCCGACCGTGGATGCAGCGCCTCGCCCGCCGCTGGCAGTTCTGGCGCGCCGAGGTGAACTTCCTCGGGTTCGCCGTGCGGCCGATCGGCGCCACCGTGGAGAAGCAGTCGCTCGGCATGCTGAAGAAGCAGGTCGCCGACCCGGCCCTGCGCGCCAAGCTCACGCCCGACTACCGCATCGGCTGCAAGCGCATCCTCATCTCCAATGCCTACTACCCCGCGCTCGCGCAGCCGAACGCGTCGGTCGAGACGTCACCGATCGTGCGCGTCGAGAAGGAGGCGATCGTCACCGCCGACGGAACACGACACGAGGTCGACGTCATCATCGGCAGCACGGGCTTCAACGCGACCGAGCCGCCGATCGCGCGGGTCATCCGCGGACGCGACGGTCGCTCGCTCGCCGAGGCCTGGAGCCCCCATGCCGAGGCGTTGCGTGGCACCACCGTGGCGGGCTTCCCGAACCTCTTCCTCGTGATCGGCCCGAACACCGTGCTCGCGCACAACAGCATGGTTCACATCATCGAGGCCCAGCTCGACTACATCCTGCAGGCGATGGATGCCGCAGGCACCGGCACCGTCGAAGCCACCCCCGCCGCGCAGCAGCGCTGGACCGACTCGCTGCAGCGCGCCTTCGCCGGCTCGGTGTGGACGACGGGCGGCTGCACGAGCTACTACAACGACCGCGCCGGCCGGAACACGGCACTCTGGCCTCACGGTGCCGACACGTTCGCCCGCTCGGTGCGCCGCTTCGACCGGTCGGAGTACGTCCTCGGCTAGCGCGGCTACTCGAGAGGCTCGAGGTCGATCGTCACGAGGTCGCCGACCTCGACGCCCTCGGCGTCGCGCACCGCGCGCTTGACGGGCAGGAGGTACGTGCCCTCCTTCGACTGTGGAAAGACCGAGGTGCGCCAGCGGGAGCCGCCGAGCGCCACCTGCACGCGCACCGAACCGAAGCCCCGCGGCATTCGGGGCATCTCGCGGATGTCGGCCGACACATCCGCCGGCACGGTGACGAAGACCCAGGCGGCCTTGCCCTCCCACTCCCAGAGCTCGGCGGTGAAGTTCATGGGATGAGACTAGTCACGGGTGCGGACGTTGAGCCTTGACGCGGTCAACGAACGCGATCATGTCGGCTTCGTCGGGACGCCCGCCCGTCAACTGCACTCCGGCGACGATCGGCTCCGCGAGAACAGAAACGGGACGCCCGTGAATCTCCAGCCGCATACAGAACCGAGGACCCAACTGCTGATGCAGGGCACCGACGGGCTTCGTCCACTGCACCGTCGTGATGGGACCGATGCTCTCCCATTGCACGCTCACGATCTCGGTGATGGACGACAGCCCAATTCGCCAGAGGGAGATCCCGTCTTCGTCGGCCATGATCGCGGTCTGGAGGGGTGGCTTACGGGACTCGGTCGGAAGCCCGACCGTTTCACCAAACTCGTCGAGGGTGCGGGCTCCATCGATCACGACGGCGATGACAGCGTTCTGACGTCGTTCCAGAAACCGTTGCCAGGCCCCCACAGCGACGATGGTCGGCACCGTCACCCCGGTGCCGACGACGAGGCCCACCAGCCCCGGCAGAATCAGCCCCAACACTGGATCGAGCGGCGGATTGCTCGGATTACGAGCGTGGACCATCACGGCCGCGAGAATCGAAACGCCACCGAAGACGGGAATAGCCCACAGGAGCCTCCATCTCGCGTCACGCCGTGGCGTCGACCCCGTCATTGACGGCCAAGAACGCCCGCGAACTCCAGCTTGCTCAGCGCGGGCGCGCCCGCGGCGCGGATCACGACGCCGGTGAGCGGATGCCGTTGCTCGAGCGAGAGATTGACGCCGTTGAGCGTGGTGTAGCCCGACGCCTTCTCGCGCTCTGCCGCGGTGTTCACTGCTCGTAGCCGCAGGAACATGACGAGGATGAGCGCGAACGACACCGCGGTGGCGACGACGGTGACCAGAAGCGGCCCCCGAACCACGATGGCCACGAGGCCGACGACGAAGATCCCCTGCGCCAGCCAGCCGAGCGCGGAGACAGGGAAAGGTCCGAGGCGGGTGAGCGACCACGCCGTCGACCCTGCATCCAGCCCCTTGAGCGCTCCACTGGGAGACGTGACCGTTCGGCGCCCCCGCTGTTCGTTCATCCGCACCGCAAGCAGCACCAGGTCGGCCTCGCTCATGGTCGCGGCGGACGTGGCGAATCGAGGGACACGTTCGACCCCGAACTCGAGGCGGCCGGCCGACTCGCCCGTGAGGGAGACGGCAAGTCGCTCGTACCCGGCAGAGCCCCACTCCCCCTTCGCAAGGACGGACCCCGGCTTAATGTCACCGATGGTCGACCACGGAATGGTGGCCACCGTCTCAGGGCGACCGGTGCCCTTGTAGAACGTCATCCCATCGCGATCGACGACCAGAGAGAGCAGCCACCCGACGCCGCTCGTGTCGAGAGCCCCCTCTCGCGCGGCGGCGAGACCCGCCATCAGCTGGGGGTCTCGGCGCACGTTCACGACGACGGCATCCGGATGCCGATCCCGCAGCATCATGAGTCGGGTGTCGTGAGCGGCGGCCGTCAGCATGATCAGAAGCACGAAGGCGACTGCCGTGCCGAGCCCAGCGATCACGGCGAGCCACGGACGGTCACCGAAAAAGCGCCAGAAGAAGAGCGTCGTGACCACCGTGATGATGCCGACGACGGTGAGCAGGCTGGTCCACCGCTCGGGCTGGAGGCGGGGCATTCGGGTCTCCTCTCGCGCCCACGGCGCACATGCTGAGGATTCCGCATCCGATGTCCAGATGCAAGGATGTCAACCGGCGAGGCACGCTCACACGTCGTCTCCATGACCCGAAGGAGAACCCCGTGCGCCGCATCCTGCTCGCCCCGCTCGCGCTCGTACTCGTGCTCACCGGGTGCACGCCGCCCGCCCCGCCGGCCGCCGAACCGGAGCCGAGCTCCGTCGTGACCGAGACCGAGGCGCCCACGGCGCCTACGCCAACCCCCACGGATGAGCTGCCCGAGGCCGACTTCGGGTTCACCTTCCTCGGCGACAGCGTGATCGGCACGGACTTCGCCACCGCGGGCGTGACCGGGCTCGCCGAGTGCCCGTGGTACGCGGAGGTCGAGAACAACGGTGGCATTTACACCCACGCGATGAGCTACCCCGAAGCGCCGGGCGCCGAGATTCTGTTCTTCTTCACCCAGGTGGTGACATTCGAGGGCGGCACTGCGCCGCTCAACTCCGAAGGCGTGGGACTCGGAGCCACCGTCGACGAGCTGCTCGCGGTCTACCCGGATGCTGTCGTCGGCAGCAGCGCCGAGTTCGGCGGTGGCCCCGGCGCGATCGTCACGGTGACTGTCGACGACCCCGACAGCGAATCCCAGTACGTCTTCGGATTCCGCGGGGGCTCTTCGACCCCCTCGGACATGCTGCAGTGGGGCCCCCAAGCCGGCGGGCAGTGGAGCCACCTCTGCCTCGGAATCTGACGTTCACCCAACCCGACAGGATCGTGCCATGCGACTGACCATTACCCTTGCCGCGATGATGGTGCTCGCCCTCGCGGGCTGCACCCCGCCCTCGCCCGTGGCGCCGGAGCCGACCCCGACCGAGACGGTCGCGGCGGCCCCGAGCGCGACGCCGACGCCGACGCCCGAGCCTACGGTCGCCGCACCCGCGGCCGATTTCGGGTTCACGTTCTACGGCGACATCCAGCTCGGCGACACCTTTGCCGAGCACGCGGTCGTGCCGTACCCGGAGTGTTCCTGGATGGCCGACCTGGAGCCTCCGCGCGGCACTCAGGCCTTCTCGAACTACGACGTGCCCACGGGCGGCATCGAGATGTTCATCTCGTCGAAGCCGATGCGCGACGCGCTCGGCATCGGCCCGGGCAGCACGCTCGCCGAAGTGATTGCGGCCTACCCTCAGGCGGTCATCAGCGATGACGGGTTCTATGTGACCATCGAGGATCCCGACAGCGACTCGCGCTACGCCTTCTCCATGACCGGCGAAGGTTCGACCGTGGACGTGATGCAGTGGGGGCCGATCGCGGGAATCCAGTGGGGACACCTCTGCAGCGATTGAGTGACCCGGTCGACGCTCACCGCAGGTAGCAGTCGACAAACAGCGGTCCGCGCGCCTCACGCAGCTGGTCGAGGATGCGGTCGATGAGCTTGCCCGAGATGCCGCCGTTCACGTCGTGCGGGCCGAGGGTGTGCAGCTTGCCGGTGCGCACGCGGATGACCTCCCACCCGACCGCGCGCAGCAGCCGATCCTTGCGCTGATCGATCGTCTCGCGCTGGCCGACGTGCTCGAGCCCGTGCCGCCCGATCGTGTCGTATTCGATCGCGACCTGCAGCTCGGGGATCACGATGTCGGGCCACACCTCGAGGTGCGTGAAGAACGGGGTGCGGGTGCGCACCGCGGTGGCGTCGGGCGTGAACTCCAGCCGCTGCGCGAGACGCTGGTGCAGGTCGGCTTCGGCCGCAGATGCCCGAGCGGGCGCGCACGCGCTCGCGAAGGCCTCGCCGGGGGCGCGAGCCGCGGCATCCGACTTCGCACACATCGATCGGGTCTTCGGTTTCGTCGGCGTCTCGGGCGGTCGCCACCCGGCGGGTCGGGGAGTGCGGATGACGGCGCCCTCCGCGCACTCGGGGCACCAGGTCGAGCGTCGGCGCGACTGTCCCGGGCGCATGCGCTGCTCCCACGGGGTCGCCGCGAAGAGGTGCCCGACCTCGCACTGCCAGAGCAGCCACACGTCGGCGGCGGGGGGCACCTGCGTCAGCGTGATGCCGTGGTTGAGATCGGGGTGGTACTGGCGCACGAGAGTCGGATAGCGCTCCCAGTCGGAGCGGAACTCGCCGACCCGGTAGGGCACGACGGTGCCCTTGCTGCGCTGGCGGCGCTCCCACCACGCGTCGACGGGTTCTGGCACGACGATTCCTCCGCGGGAAGGCTACGACGAGCCTCCGACGTGCGGGTCAGTCGTCCTTCTTGCCGTTCCCGTTCCCGTTCCCGTTCCCGTTCCCGTTCCCGTTTCCGGGCTCTGAACTGTCGTCGGAATCGGAATCGGAGTCGGAGTCGGTGTGGCCGTTCCCGTTGTCCTTGGCCTCCTCGGAGACCCGCTCCCCGAACTCCTGACCGGACTCGGTCTCGTCCTTCAGCTCCGCGACGCGGTCGCCGAAGTTGTCGTCGTCCGACTCGTCGGACTCGTCAGAGTCCTCCGACTCATCCGACTCCGGGGTCGAGGTCGGCGACGGCGTCGGCTCAGCCGCACCCTCCGTCGCGTCCGACTCGTCCCCCGTGTCAGGCAGGGTGTCGCTGGGTGCTTCCCCATCATCCGTGGTCTCGTCGGCCGCCCCCTCTGTAGGCACAATGACGGAGACCAGGTCGTCGAACGCGTCTTGCGCGCCCGGGGGAAGCACCCCAGCGGAACCTGCCAGGGCGGCAGCACCCGAAGCTGCGCCCAGCGTGATCAACACTGCCAGTCCGACGCCGAGCAGACCCGAACCTGCTCGCACAGCGGCATTCGATCGGTCAGTGTCCGGTGCCTGCTCAAGCGGGAACTCCGGAGTGTTGTCCAGATCGAGACGCGCGGCAAGGGCGGCGGACGGCTGGATGCGCGACTGCGTAGTCGCGGCTCTCCGGTAGTCCTCCATCAGTGCCGCCAGAGGCTCGAGGTCGCGACGTGCACTGGGCACGCGACCCGACGCGAGCTCTTCAGCATCGCGACTCGAGATCCTCTGGTTGTTCATCACACTCCTGCTATCGCTCGGGGTGCGCAAAAGGGTACGGGTTGTCCGAAACTTTTTTTCGGAGGTTCTCCAGGGCCCGTCGTTGCAGGGCTTTCACGGCTCCCGCGCGCTTTCCCGTGACCTGCGCGATCTGCTCTACGGTGAGGTCGGCGAGGATGCGCAGGGTCATCACCTCGCGCTGGTCCATCGGCAGGGCATCGATCATCGCGACCGCCGCGGCATCGCCCATCTGCGCCTCGGCGGTCTCCTCGGCGCTGGCTGTCAGTCGGGGGTCGGACTCCGGAGTCCACTCCTCCGACTCACCGCGACGGGAGCGCTGGCGCAGCTCGTCGGTGAGTCGGCGGTACGCGACGGTGAAGAGGAACGACCTGAACTCGGCCTCGCCGCCGTGGAATGTGCCGAGTTGATCGAAGACGGCCATGAAGACCTCGCTCGTCAGATCCTCGGCGTCGCGGGAGCCACGCGAGCGCAGGAATCCGTGCACGGCCGGGGCGAACGTGCGCCAGAGGGTGCCCTGAGCCCAGGCAGCATCGGACTGCGCCGCGGCCAGCACCGTCTCGAACGGAACCCCCACGGTCGCTCTGTCCCCCAGGCGCACCATGCTGTCGACAGTAAGGGGGACACCCCGCGACCGTCCGCCCCCAGTACGGGGTGACCGCCGTACCCCACCGCTAGGCTGGAGCACTCATGTCGCTGCGCCACACCCTCCTCGCCTTGCTCGTCGTCGCGATCTGGGGCGCCAACTTCGTCATCATTGACGCCGGACAGCAGGATGTGCCGCCGCTGGTGTTCCTCGCGCTGCGGTTCATCGCCGTCACGATCCCGGCCGTCTTCTTCATCAAGCCCCCCGGCATCGGGTGGCGCAACGTGCTGCTGATCGGCGGGTTCCTGAGCCTTGGCCAGTTCGTGCTGCTCTACATCGCGCTGGCCCTCGGGATGCCGCCCGGGCTGGCCTCGCTCCTCCTGCAGACGCAGGTGATCTTCTCGATCGTGATCTCAGCTCTCTTCCTGCGCGAACGCCCCAGCCGCCGGCAGGTCATCGGTGTCGCGATCGGGATGCTCGGGCTCGCGCTCGTCGCGGTGAGTCACAGCCAGGTTGCGCCGTGGCTACCCCTCGTCGTCACCCTCGGAGCCGCGCTGTCGTGGGCGATCGGCAACGTGCTCGCTCGCCGGGCGAAAGCGGCATCCGGTCTGTCTCTCGTCGTCTGGTCGGGGCTCGTCGTGCCGATCCCGAGCCTGGCGCTCGCGATGATCGTCGACAGCCCCGCCGTGGTCTGGGAGTCGATCGTCGGGCTGTCGGGGGTGGCGATCGGATCGACCCTCTACACGGCGATCGGGGCATCCCTGATCGGCTACGGCATCTGGAACACGTTGCTCGCCAAGTACCCCACCAGCTCGGTCGTGCCGTTCACCCTGCTCGTGCCGGTGGTCGGCATCGTGGCGGCCTGGCTCGCTCAGGGTGAGCTGCCGACGCTCCTGGAGCTGATCGGCGGCGTGATCATGCTCGGCGGGCTCGCCGCCGCGGTCGTGCAGAACTGGGGCCGGAGACGGCCGGCTCCGGCCCCCGCAACCGACTGAGCGTCAGTCGGCGGTGACCTTCTTCAGGAAGTCCAGGGTCGACGTCAGCGCCTTCTGAGCGTTCGGGTTGTCGAGGTGGAACTGATACTCGTGCTGGAGCGCCGGGGTCGTGTCGTCCGGGAAGAAGAGGGCCGTGACATCCACCCCCAGCTTCTCGAGCTGAGCCGCCATGGGCTTGGAGTTCATGTCGGTGAGCGCGTCGCCGTTGCCGCCCGAGATCCACGTCGTCGGGAAGTCGGCGGTCACGTCGTCGATCGTCGACATGACCTCGCCGTTCACGGTGTTCGACCAGTCCTTGTCGCCCTGATAGGCCCACAGGGCGATGCGGAAGCCCCACCCGAGGATGCCCGGGGTCTCGGGGATGCCCTTGAGGTCGTAGACCCCGCAGTTGAGGATGATGCCCTTGACCTGATCAGCGGAGAGCGTGGGCGGGATGCCCACCTTCTCGGCATAGGCCTCGCTCGTGATCATCGTCGCCAGTTGACTGACGAGCTGGGCTCCGGCCGAGTCGCCCGCGAGCACGATGTTGTCGGGATCGACCCGCAGCTCGGCCGCGTTGTCGACGATGTAGCCGAACGCGTCGTTGAGCTGGGTCACGGCGGTCGGATAGATCGCGTCAGGCGCGACCGTGTAGTTGAGGGACGCCACGGTGTAGCCCTGAGCGGCGAGGATCTTGGCGTAGGGGTCGCGGATCGACTTGTCGCCCGAGACCCACGCGCCACCGTGAACCCAGAGCACGGTCGGCAGCGGCCCGGTCGAGCTGCTCGGCGAGAAGATGTCGAAAGTCGTGTTCGATCCGGCGTCGCCGTACTGCACGTCGAGGGTGGAGTCGATGCCCTCGGTGGGCGCGTACTTGTTCATCTCGGCGACCGTCTCGTTGGCCTGCGAGTCGAAGACGACCCGCAGCAGCCAGACTCCCGGCCACGGACTCAGGTAGCCGAAGAGCAGCATGGCCAGGCCGGCAGCGAGCAGACCGAGAGGAATCGAGTGGCGCTTCTTCGCGATCCATGGGCGACGTGCTGACGAACTCTGAGTCGTGTTCACGCTCGCATTGTGACAGAGCGGAGGGTCACTGGGCAGCACATCCGCACTGCCCAATTCGGGGGCGTCAGGCTACCCTCGGTGGCATGTGCCGCAACATCCGCGTTCTTCACAACTTCGAGCCCGCCGCGAATCACGACGAGGTGCATGCCGCTGCGTTGCAGTACGTGCGCAAGATCAGCGGGGCGACCAAGCCATCCAAGGCCAACGAGGCCGCGTTCGAGCGGGCCGTCGCCGAGATCGCGCACATCACCCAGCACCTGCTGGAAGACCTCGTCGCGACCGTTCCACCGAAGGATCGTGAGGTCGAGGCCGCGAAGGCGCGCGAGCGCTCGGCGAAGCGGTTCGCGTCGGCGTAGTCGTCAGTGGGCTGGGCGGTAGAAGCCCCACACGGTATTCGACAGCTCGCCTGCGGCGAAAGTGATCGTGCGGCCTTCGTGCTCGGTCGTGTAGACCGGGATGCCGTGCAGCTGCGTCGGCCACCCGGGATGCCGCATCCCGACCGTCTCGCCGGTCGCGTGCCATGACACCTTCCACGGGTTGATGCCGTCGACGTCGATCGGATCACCGTCGAGCACGACCCCGACGGCGACCCACCCGGGCGTCTCCTCGGTGGGCTCATCGGGGAACGTGAGATCGCTCATGCGACCAGTCTGGGCCTTAGCAGCCCGGGCCAGTGGGATTCTCGTTGCAGTCCTCGTCGACGAGCACGGTGCGGGCGCCGACGACGAGCACCTGCTGCGGTGGAGCGGGAAGGCTCAGGATGCCGCTGACCGGCACCCACGACCCTCCCGCGACTCGCCACTCGGCCCGGTACTGCACCACGAGCGTGACCACATACGTGCCGCGCGCCTCGAACACGTGCGTCGTCGCGGTCTCGTCGAACTCCGTGCGCCACACCCGCCCTGGCGTGCTCGTCGTGCGTCGAGAGCCGTCGCCGTAGTCCCAGCTCCACGAGACCGGCGTGAACCGCACCTCCGCGGGCCCACCCAGCAGCGTGCCCGAGCGGATGACCGGGCTCCCGCTCGAGAAGAAATTCGTCGGCAGCCCGATGACCGCCCAGCCGTTCGGCTCCATGCCATGCGACGCCGCCGTCGGACGGAACGCCGCAATGTCGGACATCGTCAACGGGCCGGTGACCGTGAAGCAGTCCCGAGCCGCTGTCGGATCCGGGCAGGGCGACTCGGTCGACGGGGCGCCGCTGCCACTGCTGCTGCCCTCGGAGTCGCCCGTGCCGCCGGTGCCGGGAGCCTCGAGGGTGCCTTCAACGTAGACGTCGGTACCGTCGGTTGAGGCGTTGTAGTCGCATGCGTCAGCGATCGCTGACATCGTTCCGCACTCGCCCGCTCCAAACAACGTCAAGACGATAGCGACTTCGATCAACAAGGCTGGTCGTCCATTCTCAAGGCGTTGGTGACCAACAGGCGGTCATCGGAAAGGCCGAACACAACACGCAGGTGCAACGTCTCGTCCCTATCGGGAGGCACTACAGACTGGCCATCCGGGTTCACCAAATCGACTTGGCTGACGTCGTGGCACAGTTGCACAACCACCGCTCGATCGGGCCCCGCCTTGTGCTCGAGAAGCCGAACATCTCTGAAGCGCGAGAATCCAATTTGAGCCAAGCCTTCGTTCAACCAGCTCTCCGCAGACTCGATCGAGGATTCGAGATAGTCGCCTGAAGCCACTTCCCTAAACCTGTAGCTGCTTCGACCACCTTCTTGACCGATACGATCGCCCACCTCCAGGGCGCTGTCGTATGCCGCGATCGCCGCGGCCAATGCCTCATCCGCCGACGCAAACACCGACGGCGACCCCAACGCCCGCGGCAGCGGTGGTGACCCGCAGCCGGCGAGGGTGAGCACGAGCAGCAGGGGCAGGGCGAGGGCTCGAGTGCGCATCATCCACCGACCGTAGGCAGCATCGCGGGCGGGGCGAGCCGGGCATCCACAGGGGCGGGGAGTACCGTGGCCCCATGGCCGAAGTGACTGAGACCCGCGTTGCCGTGTACATCGACTTCGACAACATCGTGATCTCGGAGTACGACGCCGTGCACGGGCGCGGCTTGTTCATCAAGGAGAAGGCGCGCAACGCGACCGGCAAGACGGCCGAGCGCCTCGGCGAGGCGACCGTGGATGTCGGCGCTGTTCTCGACTTCGCCTCGTCCTTCGGGGCGGTGGCGATCAGTCGCGCCTACGCGGACTGGGCGGCTCCCGCGAACACCCGCTACCAGAAGCAGATGGTCGAGCGGGCGATCGACCTCGTGCAGCTGTTCAACACGTCGGGCACGAAGAACGGCGCCGATATCCGGCTCGCGATCGATGTTGTGGAGGATCTGTTCCGCCTGCGCGACATCACCCACATCGTGATCGTCGCCGGCGACAGCGACTACATCCCGCTCGCCCAGCGCGCGCGGCGGCTGGGCCGCACGGTGATCGGCATCGGCGTGAAGGACTCCACGAGCGCCGCGTTCAAGAACGCGTGCGACGAGTTCAGCTACTACCACGACCTCGTCGACGACCTGCCCGGGGCGCCGACTCCCCCGCCGGTGACCGTGGTCGAGCCGGCCGTCGAGGATCCCAAGCGCGACGCCAACGAGCTCATGGTGCGCGCCCTGCGGGTGCGCCGAGGCGACGACAACGTGGATGGCTGGGTGGCGGCATCCGGACTCAAGCAGCAGATGAAGCGGTTGGATGCCAGCTTCGACGAGAAGAAGATCGGCTACAAGTCGTTCACCGACTTCGTGAAGGCGCAGCACGACATCGTCGACCTGCAGGAAGACGGCCAGGCCCGCCGCGTGCGGCTGAAGGAGCGCGCCTAACTCTCGCGCGCCTAACTCGGGCCTACGCTCGGCGCGCCTTCGCCTTGCCGCCGACGCGGGCGAGCGCCTGCGCGTACGCCTCGGTGAGCATCGTCGTCGTGTCGAGCGAGATCTCGGCGCCGCGGCTGAGCCGGTCGCCGATGTCGTGCAGATCGGTGACGGCGGCAGCCAGCTTGGGGCTCATCTTCTTCTTCTCGACAAGTCCGCGCACGACTGAGGGGATCGTGAGTCCACTCGGCAGGTCGTGACTCTGGGCGAGGCGGCGCACATCGAGCTCGAGGTCGATGCGGCTTTCGAGCAGGCGCAGCCGGGCATCCGGAACGCCGCCGCGAGCGAACAGCGGCCTCGACAGGTCGGGGGCCTCGGTCGCGGCCTGGAGGTTCTTGGTCACCGCGATCGCCTCGGCTTCCTCGATCGGCGCCGCCGAACTCTCCCGTCGGCCGATCGGGGTGCCGAGCAGCAATCGCTGCGTGCCGAATGCGAGCAGCAGGGCCGCGAGCGCGACCAGGATCAACTGGAAGGCGATGCTCGCGACGATACTGCCGAGGAAGGGCTCGACGGGCGCAGCGGGACTCGTCGTCACGACGACCGAACCCTCGCTCGTGCCCTCAGTGACCGTGACCTCCTGGGTGACACGGGGCTCGAGGGTGGGGCGCGTCGGCGGGCTCGTGCGCTGCAGCGTCGAGGTCGTCGCGGGGCCGGGGATCGGGCTCGAGATCACCGTTGTCGAGACCGCCGCTGGCGGCTCGGCCGGGGCCGCGTTCGTCGCGATGATGCCGATGAGACCGACCCCGAAGGTCACCGCTCCGACGATGGCGGCGATGCGATCGACCTTGAGGCGTGCTGAATCAGACATTGACGGGCTCCCTCCACCCTCATCGCCATTGTCACCCGGGAGGGGGTGGAACGTCACGTCTGACCCTCAACCGCAGGCTGAGGGTCGGGGGCGTCGGGGGCGCGCGCTAGGGTGACGCCATGGCCGTGACCCACCAGACCGTCGACGACTACCTCGCCGCCCAGTCCCCCGCCGCCCGGGCCGAGGTGGAGGCGCTGCGATCGTTGGTGATGGATGCCGACCCGCGCCTGGTCGAAATCGTCAAGTGGAACAGCCCGAGCTACACCCTCGACGGCGAGGACCGCCTCACCGTGAACGTCGGTCGCAACGACGCCGTGCGACTCGTGTTGCACCGCGGCGTGCACCAAGCCGAGACGAAGGGTGCGACGTCGAACTTCGCGGGCGATCCGGAGGGGTTGCTGACGTGGCACTCCGACATCCGCGCGAGTCTCGCGGCGGCGGATGCCGGGCGGGCTCGCGATGTCGTGCGAGCGTGGTTGGCGGGTTAGGCAACTAGCTCGCCTGCGCCACCGCATCCTCGGCGGCGACCCACGCGAGCATCGCGCACTTCACTCGGGCGACATACTTCGAGACGCCCTGCAGCACGATCGCGTCGCCGAGCAGGTCCTCGTCGGGTTCGACGGTGCCGCGCGAGCGCAGCAGTTCGCGGAACGCATCGATGCGCTCCGTGAGCTCCGGCACCGTGAGGCCGGCCGCGAGATCCGAGAGTAGCGACGCCGACGCCTGCGAGATCGAGCAGCCGTGCCCTTCCCAGCGAATAGCGCTCACGACCCCGTCGGCCACGTGCAGCTCGAGCGTGACCTCGTCGCCGCACGTCGGGTTGAGCTGGTGCGAGCTGCCCGCGGCGTCGCCCGTGAGCCCGACGCCGTGCGGGTTCTTGGCGTGGTCCATGATCACCTGCTGATACAGGCTCTCCATCTCGCTGCTCATGCGGTGCCTCTCATCGCGCAGTCCTCACAGTCGACCGAAGAAGGCGACGGCATCCGCGACGCCGGTGAGGAAACGGTCGATCTCGTCCTCCGTCGTGTAGAGGTAGGTGCTCGCGCGCGTCGACGAGCGGATGCCGAGCCGCCGGTGCAGCGGCTGGGCGCAGTGGTGGCCGACCCGCACCGCGATGCCGCGGTCGTCGAGATACTGCCCCATGTCATGAGCGTGGATGCCCTCCGCAGCGAACGCGGCGAGCCCCACCCGTGGCACGCTGACCCCGGGCCCGAGCACCCGCACGGTCGGGATCGCGCTGAGCCCCTCCACGAGCCGGCGGCCGAGGTCGGCCTCATGCGCGGCGATGCGCTCGAGGCCGACCGCGCTCAAGTACTCCACGGCCGCGCCGAGCGCGATCGCCTGCGACACGCGCTGGGTGCCGGCCTCGAAGCGCTGCGGCGGCGGCAGGTACTCGGCCGCCTCCATCGTCACGGTCGTGATCATCGAGCCGCCGGTGAGGAACGGCGGCATCGCGGCAAGCAGCTCGCGCCGCCCCCACAGCACGCCGATGCCGGTGGGCCCGAGCATCTTGTGGCCGGAGAAGACAGCGAAGTCGAGGTCGAGGGCCGCGACATCCACCGGCATATGCGGCACCGACTGGCAGGCGTCGAGAACGACCAGGGCGCCGACCGACCGAGCCAGCGCGACGAGCGAACCGACGGGGCTGATCGAGCCCAGCACATTCGACACGTGGGTGAACGCGAGGATGCGCGTGCGCTCGGTGACCGGCGCCTCGTCGAGCAGCAGGGCGCCGTCGTCGTCGACGGGGATGTAGCGCAGGGTCGCGCCCGTGCGCGCGGCGAGCTCCTGCCACGGGATGAGGTTGGCGTGGTGCTCCTGCTCGGTGACGACGATCTCGTCGCCGGGGCCGAGGGCGAAGCGCGGGTCGCCGCGCCCGACCGACGCGTTGCTGTGCGCGTAGGCGATGAGGTTGATCGCCTCGGTCGCGTTCGAGGTCCAGACCACCTCGTCGTCGGCCGCGCCGATGAAGCGCGCGACGGTGGCCCGGGCGTCCTCGAAGAGCTCGGTCGCCTCACCCGCGCGGGTGTGGGCGCCGCGGTGCACGGCGGCGTTGGCGGTCTCGAGGAAGCGGCGTTCGGCATCCAGCACCTGAACGGGTCGTTGGGCGGTCGCCCCCGAGTCGAGGTAGGCGAGCGGATGCCCGTTCACCTCGGTGCTGAGAATCGGGAAGTCGGCCCGCAGAGCCGCGACCTCAGCTTCGGTGAGGGATGCGGCGGGGGTCACCTGACAATTCTCTCACCGAGCCGCGGGGTGCACGCCCGGTGCGACACCTCGCGCGGCGCTTCAGTCGACCGTGACGACGATCTTGCCGCGATGCTCCCCGGACGCGAAGCGCTCGATGGCCTCGCGCGTCTGGGCGAGCGGCCAGGTGCTGTCGATGTGCGGGACGATGACCCCCTCCGCGTGCAGACGCAGCAGCTCGGCGTTGTCGGTGTTGGGCGCCAGCATCACGAGCGCGACCGTCTTGCCGGTCTTCGTGAGCATGCGCTGCTTCGACACCCCGATCGTGAGCACTCGGCGGGTCTCGCCGCCGACGGTGACGTAACGTCCGCCCTCGGTGAGGGCGCGGGCGCACTCCGCGGGCGAGCGGGTCGACCGTGCGTCGATGATCACGTCGAACTGCTCGCCCATGACCGCGAAGTCGACCTCGCGGTAGTCGAGGGCGCGAGCGAAGCCGAGCTCGCGCAGCAGGTCGAGCTTGGATGCGACATCGATTCCCGTGATGTTCGTCACACCCAGGTGCGTCGCCAGTTGGAACGCGAAGACTCCCACGCCGCCGCCTGCGCCGTTGATGAGCAGGCGGTCGGGCGCGGCGAGGGCGCTGGCGGCAATGGCCTGCGCGGCGAGGTTGCCGGCGTGGGCGAGCGCCGCGGCATCCACGAAGCTGATCGAAACGGGCAGCAGGGTGAGGGCGCCCTCGTCGGGGCTCACGAACTCGGCGAAGCCGCCGAAGCCCGCGGACGACAGGTCGCCGAACACGCGATCGCCGACCCGGAAGCGGGTGACCTCGGCGCCGACCTCGACGACCTCGCCCGCGACGTCGAGCCCGAGGATGTGCTGCTTCGGCCGGAACAGCCCGCCGCCGAGCCGGTTGAGGATGATGCCGCGGATGATGTTGAGATCCCAGTCGTTCACCCCGGTCGCGCGCACACGAACAAGCACCTCCGTAGGGCCCGGGCTCGGGCGCGGCACGGTGCGCACCTCGAGGCGGTCGGGCCCGCCGTAGCCGCGGAGCACGACGGCCTGCATGGTCATGGGGGTGAGCCTAGTGAGTGCTCAGCCGCAACGACACCAGGCGGTTGAGGCTGACGTTCTCTTCGGCCGCCGCGATCACCAGGGACCGGTGCAGCTCGGGCGGAATGCGCACCTTGAACTCGCCGCTATAGCGACGGTCGGCGAGGGGCGCAGGCACCTGCGCCGGGTCGAGATCGGCGACCACATCGGCGACCAAGGTGCGGATGCCCGTGAGCGCCTCGATCTGGTCGGCGGCGAGCCACGACAGGCTCGGGAACTCGGCGACGAGGCCGACGAACTCGGCATCCTCGGGCGACCAGGAGACGCGGTAGGTGTAGTGGTCGATGTTGGTCATGGCTGCTCCTCCCGAAGTCGATCGATCGCTCCATGATGCCATTAATGACACCAAGCAGTCTGTCCCCAGATCCGGCTTGATTCGATGGACTAGCCCTAGTTAGTCCAGTACCCTTGAGCTCATGAGATCGGTCAACATCCACGACGCCAAGACTCACTTCTCGCGGCTGGTTGACGACGTGGCAGGCGGTGAGTCGGTCGTGATCGCGAAAGCGGGGTCTCCGGTCGCTCGGTTGGTGCCGCTGGACGCGACGCCGGAGCAACCGCGAAGTCTCGTGGGATTCATGGCTGGGCGAATCAGCATCCCCGATGACTTCGATCGAATGGGTGAAGACGAGATCGCCGCAGAGTTCGCCGGCTAGTGATCTATCTTCTCGACACCCAACTGATTCTCTGGGCTGCCGAAGGTTCTCGTCGCCTCCCCACAGCGGCGCGGTCGCTTCTCGAAGACCGCGAGCACGATTTCCTCTTCAGCGCCGCGGTGATCTGGGAGGTCACGGTGAAATCCGCGCTCGGTCGAGCCGACTTCGCAGTGGATGCCCGCCTCCTGCGACGCGGACTCCTCAACAACGGCGCAACCGAGCTGCCCATCACGAGCGAGCACACACTCGGAGTCGCCGACCTCGCGCCGCTGCACAAGGACCCGTTCGACCGCGTTCAGCTCGCTCAGGCTCGAGCTGAGGGCGTCGTGCTGCTGACTGCGGATGAACAGGTGGCGGCGTACGGCGCTCCTGCGGAGTTGGTTTAGCCGCGCTACCCTCGCCTCATGCGCACGATCCCCGACTCCATGGATGCCGAGATCGTCGCCGCCGTCGACGAGCGTCTGCGCGTGGCCGCCGCCGATCACGCCGTCGTCATCCCGTGGGCAATCGAGAGCGGCAGCCGCGCGTGGGGATTTCCGTCGCCCGACAGCGACTACGACTGCCGCTTCTTCTTCGTGCGCTCAGCCGACGCCTACCTCTCACCGTGGCCTGCGCGTGACGTGATCGAGACGCCTCTGGACAAGATCTTCGACGTCAACGGGTGGGACATCATCAAGGCCGTGCGCCTGCTCGTCAAGGGCAACGCGACGGTCACCGAGTGGCTGCGCTCGCCCATCGTGTACTCGGGCGACGAGGGCTTCCGCGACGGACTGCTCGAGCTCGCCGCATCCGTCTACGAGCCGGTGCGCGCCGCTCGGCACTACCGGCACGTCGGCCTGCAGCAGCGGGAGGGCCCGATCGAGAAGCTCACCCTCAAGCGGGTCTTCTACGCCCTGCGGCCAGCCGCGACCCTGCTGTGGCTGCGCTCGAACCCGGATGCCGGGGTGCCCCCCATGGACCTCCCGACCCTGATCGCCCAGACCGATCCCGGCGCCCAGCTGCGGGATGCCGTCGCCGAGCTCATCGCCCTGAAGGCCACCACCCGCGAGCTCGGCGGTGGCGCGGTGCCGCCGGTGATCCTCGAGTTCATCGAGCGCGAGCTGGAGCTCGCGGCGGTGTTCGAGGATGTCGACGCCACGCCGCATCCTGACGCGATCGCGCTGGGCGAGGAGTGGTTCCGCGGGGTCGTGGAGCGGTGGGGGGCGTGATGGAGACCGCTCGCGTTGGGCGCCTTGATCGGGCTGGGAGTCGTGCTGCTCGGACTCGCCTTCGTCATCTTCGGCCAACGAGTTGCGGACAACATGAAGGCGATCCGCACCGGGCATCCACGGAGCAAATTGGTGGTTCAGCTCATTGGGTTGGCCCTGATGGCCGTCGGCGCGGCGATGATGTCCTCGGTGCTCTTGGGCACGTGATCGCCTACGGTCCCGCAGTCACTGCAGGCACGGTCGGCACGTAAGTGGACTGGGGCTCGGTCGGGTAGCCAGTCGGTATCGGCCATTCGTTGAAGCAAGTCGCCATCGGTGAGCACTCCTCTCGCAGGCAGGGCACCTCGGTCGGGGAGCCGTAGCCGTCCAACCACACCCCCTCCTTCAGCGCACTGGCATCGATCGGCGAGAACGTCGACCACGATCCGCCGCGGGCACTGTCCACCTCGATCTCGACGTAGGTGCTCGTGCCAGTCAGGTCGATCTCGGTGTGCTCGATCACGGTGAAGCCTTCCGGTGCCGCATCCAGAGCGAACTCAGTACCTGCTCTGAAGTAGTCACTGCCCCGTGCGACCCACGACTCCCCGGCACCCTGCCCCTCAGGAACTGTCGTGATCGATACCTCGGTGATCGTGAGCGGGATGCACACCCGCACCACCGGAGTGCCGTCGATCACGGTGAACGCGACGGGATCGGGTAGGAATTGATCGCACGCGGTCAGTCCCACGGTCACCGCGCCGGCGACGGCAACCGAGAGTGCGATACGAACTGGCGTTGCCCGTCGAATCCTCATGAGTGGATGCTGGCACGGCGGCACCCAGTGGCGGGTAACGCTTCGAGCACAGCATCACAACGAATTGATGACGCCGACACCAGACGCACAACTCCCCCGAAACGTTGCGTTGTTCTTCCACCCCCGCTCCCGTCATGCTGGCTGCATGCCCGTCACCGACGCCTCCTTCGAGCGCGCCTACCGTCAGTACCTGCCTGCGGTCAGCGGATACCTGTTCCGACGCGTGGAGCGGCAGCACGTGGAGGACCTCGCGGCCGACGTGTTCGCGATCGCATGGCGCAAGCGGGCATCCGTCGCCACGGGTGAAGAGCTGCCTTGGCTGTATCGCATCGCGGCCAACGTCGTGGCCAACCACCGCCGCAAGCAGGCCACCGGCAACGCGCTGATCGCGGCGCTGTGGCCCGCCGACTCCGCGCCCTCCGCCGAGGATCTCGTGATCGCCGATGCCTCGCTCGCAAACGCGTGGCGGCAGTTGCGCCCGGCCGAGCGCGAGGTGCTGACCCTCGCCCTCGTCGAAGACCTCACCCCCGCGCAGCTCGCGGTGGCGCTGGGCGCGAGTGTGAACGCGGTGACGATCCGCCTGCACCGGGCGCGCGGCAAGCTCGCTGGTCTGCTCGCCGCGGGGTAGGGAGGCGGCGGCCGGCGGCATCCGCCAGAAGATTTTTGCGGATGTCGTGAAAGAACCAGCGCCCCGCGACATTCCCTCTGCATGACCGACAATCACGATGACCTCAGCAGTCGGCTGCGCCACGGACTGAACCGCGGAGCCGCCCCCGAACTCTCCGACGACCTGGTGACCGGCGCTGCCGCCCGGCCCGCTCCGCACCTCCCGAACCCCGCGCGCACCCTCCGTGCCGCGGGTGGTGCGACGCTGGCGGTGGCGGCTCTCGCGGTCGCCGCCGTGGTCGTGGTGCCGAGCCTGACGCCGCGCTCCCCCCTCTTCACCGCGGCCGGCGCGGCCCCCGCGAGCGCCCTCGGCACCGAGGATGCCCGCTCGAGCGACATGAAGATCGGTTGGTGGGTCGACTACAACTACACCGCCGACCCGTCGCTCTCCACCCAGCCGGGACGCGGGCAGGTCTACCGCCTCGTGCTCGGCACCGACGACCCAGCCCGCTACACGGCGGAGCTCGCCGAGATCCTCGGGGTCGACGGCGACGTGAGCGAGGCCGACTGGTCGGATGACCTCTACCCGACCTGGGTCGTGGGCCCGCAGGACGGCACCGGCACGAGCCTGTCGTTCAGCGCCTACGGCACGGGCGACTGGTGGTTCAACGACCCGGCCGCGACGCCCATCTACGTCTGCGACGACACCGTGACTGCGGAGCAGTCGATCGAGTTCGGCTGTGTGCTCCCCGCCGAGGCGCCGGCCAACCTCGCCCCCACCGGCGACGAGGCGCGCGCGCTGGCGCAGGAGCTGTTCGCCTCCACCGGCTACGACGTGGATGCCGCCGACATCGAGCTCTACTCCGACGACTGGGGCACGACCGCGACCGCGTACCTCGTGGTCGAGGGCGCGCGCACCGCGATCGCGTGGAGCGCCAACTGGTCGAACACCGGCGAGCTCTCCTACGCCTCCGGCCACGCGCTGAGCATCGAGTCGCAGGGCACCTTCGACACGGTGTCCCCGGCGGATGCCGTGACCCGCCTCGAAGACGGCCGCTGGTGGGGCTCCCCCGGCCCCGACTTCCAGGGTGGCATGGTCGCGTTCGCGAGCGACACCGTCGGCGGCGAGACCCTCCGGACGGATGTCGTGGAGCCGAGCACCGGCGAGGGCGAGCCCGGCGTGGAGCCCGGCGACCCCGGCGTCGAGCCCACGGAGCCCGCGGTCGACCCGACGGCCCCGGTCGAGCCGGCCCCGGTTGACCCCGCCCCGACCGAGGAGCCCGTGGACCCGAGCGTCCCGATCGACCCGATGCCCGAGCCCCTGCCCACCCCCGAGGTCGTCGACGTGACGATCGACAACGCGACCCCGACCCTGCTGCTGCTCTGGGACGTCGACGGCAACGCCTGGCTCGTGCCCGGCTACGCGATGCAGATGGAGGAGGGCTGGTTCAACGCGGTCGTCAGCCTCATCGAGGGCATCATCGCGCTGCCCGAGCCGATCATGATCGAGCCCGCCGTGCTCGACCCGGCCGTGACGGAGGTTGTCGGCTAGCGGTTAAGCGTGGATGCGGGCCCGTTGCCTCTTCGGAGGTGGCGGGCCTGCTGCGTTGCGGAGTCGCCATACTGGTGCCGTGCAGAACGTTCGAAGTGGACAGTGGCTCTACGGCGGCGTCACGCTCCTGCCGGTCGACATCTTTTCTCTGGACCGCGACTTCTGGTACGACCTTGCCGCCGCGGACGATCAACTGGAACCAGACGAGGAACCGAAGCCGCTCAACCCCGACGGCGTGTTGTTCTACTACCGGTTCGTGCGCGCTGGTGAGGACTCGGAACATCCCTGGCCAGACTCCGGCGGATACTCCACGATCGAAGCCGCGATGGTCGCAGCTCAGGAGCGGGCGCCGTCTCAGATCGAGTGGCAGGGCCCCACAGGCGACCGTCGCTAGACCAGCCTCTCCAGTACATCGCTGCCGAACACCCGCTCCACCCGGATGGCGTGGTCGGCGATGTCAGGAACACCGCCGAGCACCGTCAACTCAGCGAGGTCTTCGCCGCTTGCTCGAGGCGCCTTGCGATCTGGGTGGCCATACTGGGCAATCGGGAGGAAAGAGTCCCGGCTGCGTTCCTTCTTTTGATGGGGCTGCGCGAAGCCGGAGTTGATTTGGCAGAGCTCGATTCTCGACTCGTGAGCAGCGACAAGGCTGGCTGTGTCCACCGTGATGAGCAGTTGAGGCGATTTGGAGTAGGCCTTGAGCAGTCCGTTCAACCGCCTCCCCCTTTGTACAAAGAAGAACACCCGCTCGTTGAGCACCTCGAACCACTCCGCCGTCGTCATATCGATCAGCGCCTCCGCGAGCGCCGCCTCCCGGATCGGCTTGTGATCGCGCACGATCGCCACCCCATGCTCGGGATGCTCGATCGCCACCTGCTCCGGCCGCCGCTGCTGCAGCAACGACTCGCGAATGCCCGGGCTCGCGATCTCCCACCTCTCAACCAGCGCGGCGGTACTCAGCAGCCCATGCCGCGCGATCGACGGCCAAGAGCCGTCCGCGGCCATGTGGTACGCCTCGGGGTAGAGGCGGGTGAGTTCGGAGGTGCGCACTAGGCGCGGGCCCGGAAGCGGGCGGGGACGCGCCATGACCGGTCGTCGTAGAGCATCGAAGGGGTCACCGGCCGGAAAGGGAATCCGCTGTCGGCGCGAAGGAAGCTGCGCACTTGAACTCGCCAATGGCAGGACCTTTAGCGAGAGCAGCGCGAGCCAGAGGAGTCGACATGATGTCAGCCTAGGTCTGGCACTGTCGGGAAACATAGACGACAAGGCCGTGTCGATCTCGTGGGTGTGGGGATCAGGGGTAGCCGCCAGGTGATGCCCCACAACGACGAGATCTGCAATACGTTTACAAGATGATCAACGAGGCTCACTCGCTTTTTGTCGTAACAGACACTTATCGTCCCAACGCATTTGACAAGCCCACGTTTGAGCTCCGATTCATCAACTGGGATGACGCTGGATTCAAGACAACGTTCGACCTAACCTTACGGACGCCGGATGGTCCTCCGGTCGAGTTCGGGTATGTCAAGGTCCTCAGGTCCGGCATGCTGGGAGGACGTGTTGATCTCCCGGAGACATTCAGGCAACTCGGCCCCGATTTCTTCTCGTTGGGACAGAGTTTCTCCTATTACGAGGGTTTGGCGGCGCTTCCTGAAGACTTGCGCAAAGCGGTGCTCCTCGGCCTGCGCGATATCGTCGCGAGCCCGGAACGTCGGAGGCGCGCAACGAAGGAACAAGGATTCCACTCATCGCTTGCGCGTGAGTCGCGGGCAGTTCGGGCGCTTGAAGACGCACCGAGGCTGTTTCGCGGGAAGGTGCCGCAGGATGCATACGCTTCATCCATTTCGAGGGAATGGTGGGCGCACTTGGCGGCCCACGGGATCGCTACTACCATTCACTTCGACTTCCGAGACACCTATTCGGGCGTTCCTAGTCGTATTTGCGCCCTAGTTGGCGACAACGGAACCGGAAAGAGTGCAATCCTGGCCGCCTTGGCTGAGGCGGCGGTGAGCCCAGTTTCGAGTTATGGTGTCGAATCCCTGACTACGCCTCAGGGCAGTGGCGTTAACGTGTCACGCGTGATCTCCATTTCCTATGGGGCCTTCGATCAAAACAGCTACCCACCCTCCCCGGGTCAGGAGCGAGAGAAACGAGAGAAAGACGTCCAGATCCGTCACTTCTATCGCGGGCTTCGAGTACCTGACAATCCGGGAACGCTCAAGACGATTGAGCAGATTGAAGACGAGATCTGGCGCGGCCTCGAGAGCACCAAGGACCCGAAGCGTCGTGACGCTTTCGAGCAAGTTCTTCAACTTGTCTCTCAAGTCACCGAGTTTCCACCAGACCTACTGGAATCGCTTCGATCTGGGGGTAACCCACGAGCCTCTCTAGGGCGGCTGAGTAGCGGCCAGATGATGGTCCTCAACATCTTGGTCAGCCTGATCGCGTATCTAGAGCCAGGCTCTCTAGTTCTCGTCGATGAGCCCGAGGTGCATCTACATCCTCCCCTCATCTCAGCACTTGTTAGGGGGATGTCGTTGGCCCTTGAGACATTTGCGTCCCTTGCTGTCCTTGCAACCCATTCGTCCGTTGTCGTGCAAGAACTACAGTCCCGAAACGTGTTCGTGTTGCGGCGGGACGGAGACTCCACGATCGCCTATCGCCCTGAGATTGAAACGTATGGAGAGAGCCTCGGCATTATCGACCGCGCGGTCTTTGGACTCGCAGGATCGCCGTCCGACTTTGCCTCGGTGCTTGAGGAACTCGCTTCATCGGGCTCGAAGTCCTCGGCTGAACGCAAACTAAAGTCCACGCTTAGCGGACAGGCAGAAGCGATGTTCTTGACCTTCAAAAGACTGGACATACGTTGAGGTACCTGCCGCAGCCCGCCCGCCCAGACGACCACTATGAATTGGCAGCTCAATCTCCTTTCGCGACCAAGCCAAGCCACCTCGCAACCCTCTTGGCACTCGTTCCCAACTCCCCCGCACACGTGTCTCACTTCCGTCAGAGCATTCGATCACAACGGCCCATCCAAGTTGGACCGATGTCTGCGAGCCAAACCCAAGACATGGCCGACATCTACAAGCGAATGAGATCGGACGAGACTCCTGAAGGAATTGGGCCCACAATCCTCCAGAACCCGGCGAACATCGGCTTCAGGTGTGCCTACTGCGAGATCGAGATTGCAAAGCATGTAGATCACTTCACGCCGAAAACGATCCACCCAGAACTCGCCCTCAGCACCGCGAATCTCGTCCCAAGTTGCAGTACATGCAACGGTCACAAACAGCAACTCGATGTCGCTCCAAGCGGAATGCGCTTGCCCCATCCGTACCTTGATCGGCCCGTTGCCGCATTGCCGCAGTTTCTGTTCGCCGAGGTGACAAAGACACCAAATTCGTTTCGAGCTGAGTACTCCCTACGTTTGCCAGCCGACTTCTCGTCATTCAGCCGCGAGTCCATGACCTTGCTCTTTAGCCGCCTCCACCTGTTGGAGAGGTATGGAGTGGAAGGAACGATACTGCTTTCAGAAGAGAGGGAGACAATTGAGGTTCAATACAACCAAGGCAGACTCACGACTTGGGCACGCGGTAGGGCTAGAGAACTCGATAGCCAATATGGTGCGAATCACTTCAAGACTGCGCTCTTCTCAGGCTTGGCGAACCTAGTGTATTGAGCGAGGAGCGCTAAGTGCGCCGACCTACCCCCTAAGCCCCAGCCCGCTCCAGAACCAGCTCGCGCACGCGCGCCGCATCCGCCTTGCCCTGCATCGCCTTCATGACCGCGCCGATGACGGCACCGGCGGCCTGCACCTTGCCCTCGCGGATCTTCTCGAGCACGTCGGGCTGAGCGGCCAGCGCCTCGTCGATCGCGGCGATGAGAGCCGTGTCATCCGAGACCACTTCAAGGCCACGCGACTGCACGACCTCGGCGGGGGTTCCCTCGCCGGCGATCACGCCCTCGAGCACCTGGCGGGCGAGGCGGTCGGTGAGGCTGCCCATGTCGATGAGCAGCGCGAGCTCGGCCACGTTCTTGGGCGACACCAGAGTCGACGGGTCGACGGATGCCGCATTCGCGAGGCGGGCGATCTCGCCGGTCCACCACTTGCGGGCGGCCGCGGGGGCGGCACCGG